>CANHHI010000041.1 GCA_947460225.1 Flavobacteriales bacterium | reverse complement strand
TTTCTAGCACCGACAACAGTTCGGCAATATCTTCAAAAGTGTTGTAGAGGGGTACGGGAGCTATGCGCAACACGTTGGGTTTGCGCAGGTCTGTTTCTATGGCTTGCTGATGCAAATAGGCATACATTTTTTCTGCATACCCCGTTTCATGAAAATACAAAGACACTTGACTGCCAAAGCCAAGGGGTGTGATAACGCTGTAATTTGGATTTTTAGGCAGATTTTGCAAAAGAAATTGTTTGAGTGCTTGTTGCTTTGCCCAAATATTTTCCAGCCCAGCTTCTTCAAATAGGCTCAGTGCCGCACGTTGCGCCGTTAGGGCAATAATAGGCGGATTGCTCAATTGCCAAGCGTCTGCCCCCAAAATGGGTGCGGGCGTGCCGTCCATGAGAAAGCGATTGGTTACGCTGTGCCCCCACCAACCTTCCAGCTTGGGCAGTTTTGTGGCAAAATGCTTTTCGTGCACAAAAGCCCCACCTACATTGCCAGCACCACTGTTTAGGTATTTGTAAGAACACCATACGGCAAAGTCCACGCCCCAATCGTGCAAGTGCAAAGGCACATTGCCCATGGCATGCGCCAAATCTAAACCCAAGGGAATGTTTAGGTTTTGACAAGTTTTGGCAATATTTTCAAGGTCAAAGGCTTGCCCAGAGTAATAATTTACCCCAGAAAGCAATACCAAGGCTATTTCTTCATGGTTTTCTGTGATGGCGTTTAAAATGGCTTCATCGCCGATGCTGTGCGCATTTTCCGCTGGGTTTACAAAAATAATATCCCGCTCGGCATCAAAGCCTTTGAGGGCTATTTGCGAGCGTATGGCGTATAAATCCGAGGGGAAAATAGGATTTTCCACAAGAATTTTGCATTTTTTAGCCTTGGGCTGGTAAAAACTAGTCAAAAGCAATTGCAGATTAACCGTTAAGCTATTCATGGCAACCACTTCTGTTTCTTTTGCGCCTGCGAGTAGGGCTAAGGGTTTTTGCAAAAATTGATGATAATTCAGCCAAGCATTTTCGCCCTCAAAATGTCCTGTTACGCCTTTTTCTTGCCAATCGTCTAAAAATTGAGACACCGCATGTTTCAGCTTTTTGGGTTGTAAACCCAGTGAATTTCCAGCAAAATAGCGGACGGTTTTGCCTTTGTATGTTGGAAATAAAAATTCCTTGCGAAAATGCGCCAATTTATCGGATAAATCTTGTAATTTTGCCTGTTCAAAAAGTGCTTGATTGCGCATGTATTGTAATTAAGCTACAAAGTTATGTTTTTCCACACATTTAGCAAATTTTATGAAACGAGAAATTTCCAACACACACTTTCAAGAGGCTAAAACATTTTTCCCTGGTGGCGTGAATTCCCCTGTGCGTGCTTTTGGCTCGGTGGCGGGTAGTCCTTTATTTATGGTCAAAGGCAAGGGCAGTCAAATCCAAGATGCTGACGGAAACTGGTTTATAGATTATTGTTGTTCTTGGGGACCTCTGATTGCTGGGCATGCGCACCCAAAGGTGCAAGAAGCGATTATTGGCGCAGTGGAAAACGGCACATCTTTTGGCACGCCTACGGTGCAGGAAAATGATTTGGCACGCTTGATTTTGGACAATCATCGTTTTATAGAAAAAATTAGATTTGTCAGCTCGGGCACGGAAGCGGTTATGTCTGCTATTCGCTTGGCAAGAGGCTATACCAAAAGGGATAAAATTGTAAAGTTTGAGGGCTGTTACCATGGGCATGCAGATGCTTTGCTGGTAAAGGCTGGTTCCGGGCTGGCTACTTTGGGCACGTCTTCGTCTTTGGGGGTGCCAGAAAGTTATGCGGCGCAAACTTTGGTTTTGCCTTTAAATGATATAGCAAAACTAGAAGCCTTATTTGAAAGTGAAGCTAAGGCAATCGCTGCGGTGATTATTGAGCCTATGCCTGCAAACAATGGTTTGCTTTTGCAAGATTTGTCGTTTTTAAAACGCTTGCGTGCGCTTTGCACGGAGCATGGCGTGGTGTTGATTTTTGATGAAGTTATTTCTGGTTTTCGTGTGGGTTTTGAGGGCGCAAGCGGTGTGTATAACATCGCCCCTGACTTAATCACGCTGGGCAAAATTATTGGCGGTGGCTTGCCTGTGGGGGCTTATGGAGGCAAAAAAGAAATCATGGCTTGCATTGCCCCAGAAGGTGGGGTGTATCAAGCAGGCACTTTGTCTGGAAACCCAGTGGCGATGTCGGCGGGATATGCGCAGTTGTCGCTTTGTCTTGCTGAAAATTTTTATGCAGATTTAAGGGCAAAAACAGCATACTTGGCAGAGGGCATTCAAAAATATAGTATAGAAAACAATATACCTTTTTCTGTGCAATGGGTCTGTGGTATTTTTTGGCTGGTATTTGACAAAAATCCGCAGGTGCAAAATACAGCACAAATTCACGAAAAAAGTTCGGAGTATTTTAAGATTTTGTATAATTTCTTGCTAGAAGAGGGCATTTATTTGGGTCCTTCGGCTTATGAAGTGGGCTTTGTGAGTGCGGTGCATAGCTATGAAGATTTAGATAAAACCATTGTGGCTTTTCACAAATCTTTACAAAAATTATACAATATTTGATAATTAAAGAAATTGTTTAACTTTGTGTAAGATTAAATAATTTCTGTATGAAAAAGCATGTTTATTATGGGCTACTTGCCCTTTTGCTGGGTTTTGCCTGTGCAAAAAAAAAGAAAACGCCTGATAACACGGCGCAGGTGCAAACTTTGCAAGAGCAGTATGATGCGCTGAAAGCAAAATTTGATACGTGGGTAGCTTCTTTGGGCAATCTTGCACCAAATTTAGCTACGCTTACCCAAAATGATGCGGATTTGCAAACTTTGGTATTGGCTATTTTGGCTCAACAAGACCAAAGCCAACAGCAAAATGAAAAGGCTGTGGAGGATTTGCAGGTGTCTTTAACCAGTTTAACGGATAAAGTGGAAAGTGCAAGCACGCAAACAGATGTGTCTGCTTTGCAGGGTGTTGTAGGTACGGTGCAGTCGGACTTAGAGCAAGTGAAAACACAAATTGCAACTTTATCCACTCGCTTTGTGGACTTGTCGCCCGTAGAAAATGAGCTAGGTGGTTTACAAACGGCTTTGCAGGCACTTACAGTGCAAGTAGGTGCGGGACAAGGTGATTTACAAGCGCAAATCAATACCTTGACAAACGCTTTGACTGCGTTAAGTTCAACCATTCAAGACCATGATGCCAAAATGAACGCTTTAAAAACGCAAGCCGACCAATTGCAGGCAGATTTTACCACTTTTCAGCAAAATGTGGCAAATGATAAAAACATTACCCAACAACAAATAGATGCACTTACGCTAAACGTACAAACCTTAACAAGTGCTTTGGCTTCTTTGCAGACTATTGCGCAAAGTTTGGAGAAAAATATACACATTAAGGGTGCTCGGATTTTGGAATTAAATGAAGGCAGGATAACAGCGGATATCATATTTAGCGGAGCCAGCGGGGTTAATTTTACGCCAAGCCGTGCGGTAAATTTGGAATTGCGTTTGGCAAATTATAAAAATAGCGATGGCAGTGACAAGCCTATCAAAATTATGGTGTCCTTGGCAGATAGTTTGGTTTATGAACAAAATTACGACAAAATAGATTCGGATATACTGACTATACCGATTTCTATGTATCTTAAAAAATACTATGCCAATATCAGCAAGAGGGCTTTGGACATAACGGCTACTGAATTGCAAGCAACAGAAATAGAAGGTAAAACGTCTTTGTATAAACTGGGTTTCACTATAGATCCGTTTGCGATTTATAGCGTAGCAGACTTAATGACGGTGGGTTATAAAATGTCTGCCAATTTGCAAAATGGGACAACTTTTACGTTTCGTAGGAACCTAACGCTTACAGATGCGGATATTGTAGATGGAGGAAAAGGAGGGCATCAAATTTTGCCCATATTTTCTGGTTTGATAGATGGGAACTATAAAACCATAAATATTACCTATACCCGCAATGGTGCTTTTCAAGGGTTTATCTCTCAATACAATGGCGTTTCTGCATCTGGGTTTGCTATTAAAAATTTGCAAATTGTCTATGAAAAATTGTATGCCAATCATCCATTGGATTTTGGTGCATTCATTACTTTGGCGGGTGCTTCGTCTAGCTATCAAAACATCAATGTAGTCATTAAAGATTTGCAAGTTATCGCCAGGAATTATTCGCATTTTATTCATTTTATGAATACGTCTAGTTCAAGAATGTTGGGCTTAAATAATATTTATGTAAAAGCTATGGTAAATAGTTTGAATGTTTCCTCTGGACACCCCAATGGATTCTGCTGGGACGTTTTATACCCAACAGCGGGTCCTTCGGGTATTGTGGTTGTCAATAAAGGCGTTTCTTCTTCTGGTCTTTGGTTGGGTTCGGGCACGCGTGATGCTTTGCGCAATGCTTATTATTATTACGAAAACCCTGTTGAATTGTTGGGAAATTTCTCCAATTGTTTTCCAATAAGCAATGCTGATAAAAACAATCCTATGTCTTATCCTAGTATTTCAGATTTTTCTACAAATTGGGAATTTGATGATGAGGGTTTTCCAAAAATAAAGGGTTTTTAAAATTAAAAAATATTCAATAAAAAATCCCAGCATTGCTGGGATTTTTTTTTGTAGCGAGAGGGAGACTCGAACTCCCCACCTCATGATTATGAATCATGCGCTCTAACCGACTGAGCTACCTCGCCATGATTTCTGAGTGCAAAGTTACGATATAAAATTTAAATGGCGCAAATTTTTGGCTATTTTTTTATTTTTAGAAAAAAAACTAAAATATTTTGCCAAATACTTGACAATGTTATTTTTTTATTTATCTTTGTATTAAGTAGAAATAGTTTCTACGGTATCTTTTAATTTTTTTTAATTATGGAATCTACACCAATTAAAAAAACTTGCGTGGAAGTGAGTTTAGAAATGGGAAAAAGACACCCGGAAGCGGTGTTTGTCTTTTTAAGCACTGCTGATCACTTGTCTTTGTGGATAGGTGCCAATGTGAAATGCTTAGGCAAGGAAGGTTTTATTTTTGACTGGTCAGAAAACCTTACGGGGCTCAATTACAATGAGCAAGATGAGTTTGTCATTACGCATTCGGTGGTTGGCGAACGCATTCGTTTGCAATATGCCGACCTAGACAGAAAAGATGATTATTTGGAGTTTAAAATTGTTGTTACGCCAGTAACAGGAGATCTTACCGTGTATATTGTGGATACGGACAGTTCATCAGAAGAAGGTGAGGTATGGAAAAACGCCTTGTATAGATTAAAACCCTTGCTTTCATTCTAGTTTTTTTGTTTCTTTGTAGCGAAATACATCGCTATGCGTAGAATCAGTAAACTTATTTTGCAGGCTTTTGCCGGACCGTTTTGGGTCGCTTTTGTGCTTACGCTGTTCATTTTGCTGATGCAATTTGTGTGGCGATACATAGACGATTTTATGGGAAAAGGTTTAGATGGCTTGGTGATTGCGGAATTGATATTCTATGCTACACTAAACCTCTTGCCTATGTCGCTTCCCTTGACGGTTCTTTTTGCGGCAATTCTTACCCTTGGAAACTTAGGCGAGCGCAATGAACTCACCGCCCTTAAAGCAGCAGGACTTTCTTTGTTTAGTATTTTTCGTCCCTTGTTTTTTGCCGTGTGTGTAGTTACAGGCTTCGCCTTTGTTTTTTCTATGTATATTTTGCCAAAAGTCAGTTTAAAATTTCATCGGGTTTTATATGATGTAGCCACCACAAAACCTGCTTTTGATATGCCTGAAAAGGTTTTTTATAGAGGCATTGAGGGCTTGGTAATTCGCATTGGCAAAAAAGACAAAAAAGATATGTCTAACATTTATGATGTGATGATATATGACCACAGCGAACCCGCTTATTTAACGGGCAAAGATAGGCGCATAACCGTTGCAAAAACTGGAAAAATGGAAGTGGTGGATTACAAAAATTCCAAAAAAATGCGCATTGAACTTTTTGATGGACATGTTTATGAAAACAGTTATCCTGATAAAAAACGAGACGATAAACACCCACACAAACAATATGCTTTTAAACGCATGTCTAAACTCATGGATATGCCTGGTTTTACCATGAAAAAATCCGATGATGAAGATTTTCAGGGGCATTATGAAATGATGATTTTTTCTGAATTAACACAAGTTAAGGATAGTTTTAAAAATATTTATGTGCAGTCTAAGGAAGAGTTGGGTATTTATGAAAAATCACAAAATACTTTTTTGCAATTTCCAGCAGAACCTGTGGCATTAGGTATTGCCGACTCTTTGCGCTATGAATGCCTAACAGAGAAAGAGCAAGAGCGTATTTTGCAAAGTCTTGAAAATACTTTATCAGGCTATGTGCAATATGTGCAAAATTATTTGTTGCCCAAGCAAGAGCGTGCAGAAAAAAACCAAACTACCGCACTTTTGGAGTGGCATTTTCGCATTACATTTCCTTTGTCTTGCATTTTGATGTTCTTAATTGGTGCGCCTTTGGGGTCTATTGTAAAAAAGGGCGGTTTGGGTTTGCCTGTTTTGTTTTCGGTGATATTTTTCATCTTGTATTTTGTGATTTCAACCATCTCTAAAAGTATGGCGGAAGATTTGCTGATACCTGCATTTTTGGGTCAATGGTCTGCTATTGTTTTACTTTTGCCTATTGCGTTGTATCTCAATAACCAAGCACGCAAAGAAGCAGGATTTTTTGATTTTAGTATGTTTAAAAGGTTATTTAAAAGGTAATTCAGTCTAAAAATGTTTCGCTGGGGCTTATAATTTGCCTAAAAAAATATATCTTTGCGTCTGCTATGCAGGAAATTAAACTGAATACTATTGCGGAGGCTATTGCGGAAATCAAGGCTGGACGCATGGTCATTGTGGTAGATGACGAAGATAGAGAAAATGAAGGGGATTTCGTGGCTGCAGCCAGCACGGTTACCCCAGAAATGATAAACTTTATGGCAACGGAGGGTAGGGGCTTGATTTGTGCGCCCATTACCGAAGAACGCTGTGCAGAATTGGGTTTAGAGCTTATGGTTCGGCAAAATAGTGCCACATACGAAACGCCCTTTACCGTATCGGTGGATTTGATTGGGCATGGTTGTACTACGGGCATTTCTGCGAGCGATAGAGCGAAAACCGTTCAGGCTTTGGTGGATAAAAATACCAAGCCCGAAGATTTGGGAAAGCCTGGGCATATTTTTCCCTTGCGTGCCAAAAAAGAAGGCGTTTTGCGCAGGGCAGGGCATACCGAAGCATCGGTGGACTTGGCAAGATTGGCAGGTTTTGAGCCAGCAGGCGTGATTGTAGAAATTATGAACGCCGATGGAAGTATGGCAAGGTTGCCCGATTTGATGCTTTTGGCGGAAAAATTTCAGCTTAAAATAATTAGCATTGCCGATTTAATTGCCTATCGTTTGCAACATGAAGAATTGGTAACACACAATATATCTGTGGATTTGCCCACAGCATTTGGGCATTTTGCCTTGCATCATTTTACGGAAAAAATCAGTGGAAAAGAGCATTTGGCTTTGGTGAGAGGCACCTGGCAAGTCGATGAACCTGTGCTGGTGCGGGTGCATTCTTCTTGCGTAACGGGTGATATTTTCCATTCTGCCCGTTGCGATTGTGGAGAGCAATTGGCAAGAGCGATGCAGGTGATAGAAAAAGCCGAAAAAGGCGTGATTTTGTATTTGCATCAAGAGGGCAGGGGTATTGGTTTGCTCAACAAACTCAAAGCCTATAAATTGCAAGAACAAGGGTTGGATACCGTAGATGCGAATTTGGCACTAGGCTTTAAAAAGGACGAGCGAGACTATGGCATTGGCGCACAAATGTTGCGTGCTTTGGGTGTGCAAAACATCAAACTTCTAACCAATAATCCTAAAAAACGCATAGGTTTGGAGGGCTATGGTTTGCATATTGTGGAAAATGTATCTTTGTCTATTCCGTCAAATCCACACAATGAAAAGTATTTAGATACCAAAAAAAATAAATTGGGACACTGTTTGTAATGGCAAGAGCCTAGGCTTCATTTCCTTATTTTCTCTTCATAGCATTTTATCCAATCTTGCGGGCTGATTTTCTGAAAAAGCTCGGCAAGCAGGGTATAGGGAATATTTTCGGGATTTTTAAAGCGTATGCAACCCTTGCCCATGTCCAATTTGGTTTTGCTGTGTTTGGGATATTCCGCCACAAACCACGCCAACAGTTCGGGCATAGCATACATACCCAAATGGTGTAGGGCAATAAAATTTTTCTGACTCGCCAAAGATATAAACGGCAAGGCATCGCTGGGTTTGCAATGATAACCCGCTGGATAAATGCTGTGTGGCACCACGTAGCTTATCATTTTAAGCCCGCTGCGAAAAGCATTTTCTGGTGCATATTTTTCACAAAATCTCATCTTCCAATCCTCACATACTCAGGTATGCTGTGGGTTTCAGATTTCACTTTTGCAAAAACTATTTTCCATAAAATACTTTCGCAGGGGGCTTATTTTGTACTGCATTGTCTCCTCAAAGCCCTCGGGTAAATTGGCTAAAATAATTTGCCTTAACGCATGCAAAGCCTCTTGGTGTAGGGCTTGCGCTTGTTCCAAATAGGCTTTTATTTCGGCTTTCATTTGCGTAAAATGTAATTTTTGTATTCTCCTATTCTATAACCCGTGAGTTTTTCTATCCATTTCTTCAAGCCTTGTTTGAAACTGTAATTGGTTTTAGAAATATCATGGTCAAATTTCCAATTGATGCGTGCCAAACGTTCCTGCATCACTATGGGGTGCTTGCCTTTGAAAAGCGTGAGTGCATCTATACCGCTGTAATCAAAATCTTTGCCAGAAACCGCTTGGGCTTCATGCCCCCAATATACGCCTACTTCTTCGCTTTTGCGTTGCATGGCTTTGGGGTCTCGCACATAACCGTAGTGATATATGCAAGCACCAACTTGCTTTACTGTGAGTTTATCGTTGGGTTTTTTGCGAAAACCTTGCGCATCTCGGTAGGAAAAAATATCGTCCCTTTTGCGCACCACACGAATTTCCCTGCGGTACCAACGAGGTGCAGAGCCTATGTAATCATAAGACCCATAAAAATGCAAATAATCAAAGAGCAAACCCTCCACTTCTGGGTTGTTTTTGTGCAAAAGCATGGCGGATTTCACCGCATCTAAATACTCCTCGGACAACACTTCATCGCCTTGTATGTAAAAACACCAATCTGTGTCGGCGGAGATGGCTTGATAGGCTTTATTGGTTTCGTCCGCAAGCACGGCACCACCTTTGCGCAAACTTTCGTCCCAAGTGGTTTCTATGATTTTTATTTTTGCCCCCAATGCTTTTACACGTTCCAACGTATCGTCTTTGGAATTGCCTACTGCCACCACAAATTCATCACATAAGGGCAAAACAGATTGAATTGCCTCTATAAAAGGGTAGTCGTAAATCGTGCCGTTGCGGATAAAGCTAAATCCTGTAACTTTCATGTTTATTTTAGATAACAATATTGATGATTTTTCCTTTGACAACAATCCATTTTTTGGGTGTTTGCCCTTGCAAATATTTTGTGGTCTGTTCTTCTGCGAGCACAGCGGTTTTTATTTGCTCTTCGCTATAATCCAAAGGCAATGCAAGCTGAAAACGCATTTTGCCATTGAAAGAAACGGGATAGTTAAAACTGGTTTCCACCAAGTATTTTTCTTCAAATGTTGGGAATGTCGCCGTGTAAATGCTTTGGCTATGCCCTAATTTTTGCCAAATTTCTTCCGCCAAATGGGGAGCATAAGGGCTAAGCAAAACCGTTAAAGGCTCTAAAACAGCACGGGATTTGCAGGCTTGCTCTTGCAATTCGTTTACGGCTATCATCAAAGTACTGACTACGGTATTGAGCGAAAATCGTTCTATATCTTCTCCCACACGCTTAATTGTACGGTGCAAGGTTTTTAAACTTTCTGCGCTTGGGTTTTCCTCAGACACCGCAAAACTGCCCGTTTGGTGGAAAAGTCGCCAAAATTTGCGCAAAAAATTATGCACGCCATTGATGCCTTTCGTATCCCAAGGTTTGCTTTCTTGCACGGGTCCCAAAAACATTTCATAACAACGCAAAGTGTCCGCTCCAAATTTTTCCACCAGTTCATCGGGGGTTTGCACGTTGTGCTTGGATTTAGACATTTTTTCAATTTCCGCTCCGCAGCAATACTTCCCGTTTTCTAAAATAAAATCTGCTGTTGCATATTCCGCACGCCAAAGTTTGAATTTTTCTATATCCAGCACATCATTGTCCACCAGCGAAATATCCACGTGCAACGCATCTACTTCATGTTCATGGATTAAACCCTTGGAAACAAAAGTGTTTGTGCCTTTTTTGCGATATACAAAACTGGAACGCCCCAAAATCATACCTTGGTTGATGAGTTTTTGAAACGGTTCATCAAAGGGAATATAACCCAAATCGTATAAAAATTTTGTCCAAAAGCGAGCGTACAACAGGTGCCCCGTGGTGTGCTCTGCGCCACCCACGTATAAATCCACGTTTTGCCAGTAGTCTATTTTTTCTTTGGAGGCAAAAGCTTTGTCATTGTGTGGGTCTAAATAGCGCAAAAAGTACCAAGACGAACCCGCCCAGCCCGGCATGGTATTGGTTTCCATCTGGTAAATATTGCCGTCTTGGTCTGTATAAACCCAATTTTTTGCCCTTGCCAGCGGAGGTTCGCCGTCTTTGGTGGGCAAATACGCATCTACTGCTGGCAATTCCACGGCAAAATCATCGGGTGTTAAGTGTGGTTTGCCGTTTTTGTAATACACAGGGAAAGGTTCTCCCCAGTAGCGTTGCCGAGAAAATCCTGCACTGCGCAATTTGTAAAACACAGTTGTGCTGCCCCAGTTTTTTTCCTCCAAAACCGCAAGGGCTTTCTTGATGGCTTCGCTTACAGGCAAATTATTCCACAAAGGGCTATTGATAAGCACTGCCGTTTTATCCGTGCAGGCGTTTTGCAGGTCTTGGTTTTCAAAAATAGGTTTTATGGGGATATTGTATTTTTTCGCAAAAGCAAAATCTCTTTCATCGCCCGCAGGGCAACCCATGACTACGCCCGTGCCGTATTGTGGCAACACATAACTGGCTATGTAAATGGGTATTTTTTCGCCCGTAATGGGGTTTAGCGCATATTCTTG
>CANHHI010000040.1 GCA_947460225.1 Flavobacteriales bacterium | reverse complement strand
TGCGCTATTTTGAAACCAGCACGGGCGAATATTGGTTTGGTGGTGGCATAGACTTAACCCCACATTACATCAACCCCAAACTTGCCAAAGCCTTTCACCTTGGGCTAAAAGCCGTGTGCGATAAATTTGACATGCAGTATCACCCTAGATTTAAAGCATGGGCGGACGAGTATTTTTACATACAACACCGTGGCGAGTCCAGAGGCATTGGTGGCATATTCTTTGATAGACTGGGCGAAAAAGAAAAATTATCCAAAGAACAACTTTTTGATTTTATCATAGCCGTGGGCGATGCCTTTGTGCCTTTATACGCCGAGCAAGTGCAAGCCACCAAGGATTTGCCCTACCAAGCCGAACATTTGAATTGGCAAGCCTTGCGCAGGGGCAGGTATGTAGAATTTAACTTGGCAATTGACAAAGGCACCAAATTCGGACTAGAAACCTCTGGCAGAATAGAATCTATTTTGATGAGTTTGCCCAAAAACGCCTCTTGGGCTTACAACCACCAGCCAGAGGAGGGTAGTGCAGAAGAAAAAACCCTGCAATACCTCAAGCAAAAATCAGTAGATTGGCTCGGATACAGCGGACATAGTCCGTTTTAATCCGCAGGCATAGCCTGTTTTAATCCGTGCTTCGCACACGGGGCATCAGAGATGCTTTAATCTGCCTACGGCAGTCAAGACATACGCAAAACATAGGGGCGGAAAAATTCTGCCCCTATTTTTATCATTCACAATTAACCATTATTTTTTGTAGCTTTGCGTTCTATTATGAAAACTATCATAGACCTTTTAATTGGCTTAATTGCCTTGGAACACCTTTATATTTTATGGTTGGAAATGTTTGCTTGGGAGACAGCCGGCAAAAAAGCCTTTAAAGATTCCCTAGCGGAACATTTATTTGCCCCCACCAAAAAACTCGCCGCCAATCAAGGGCTTTACAACGGATTTTTAGCCGCTGGCTTAATTTGGGCACTCTGCATTGCCGAGCCACTTTGGCACAGTCGTGTTGCTGTGTTCTTTTTGGTCTGCATTTTGGTTGCAGGTATTTATGGCGCATTTACGGCAAGCAAAAGAATATTTTTCATCCAAGCCTTGCCCGCATTCATTACCTTATTGCTTATTTTGGCATCAGAGACACTGTAATCCACAGGCATAGCCTGTTTTACGCACAATGTGCGCACTTGGGATTTTTTCCTATAAAACTAAAATCAATTATCTGGAATTTTATTACCTTTGCGCTAAGATTATTGCTTTATCCATATAGATTATGCTTGAAATGAAAGTGCCTAGCCCGGGCGAGTCCATCACAGAGGTGCAGATTGCGTCTTGGCTGGTAAAAAATGGAGATTATGTAGAAAAAGACCAAGCCATCGCAGAGGTGGATTCTGATAAAGCCACGCTGGAATTGCCTGCCGAGGCTTCGGGGGTGATTACCTTAAAAGCGGGAGAGGGCGATGTAGTCAAAGTAGGCGAAGTGGTTTGCCTCATAGACACCAATGCACCCAAACCTGCATCGGCTCCCAAAGCGGAAACGCCAAAAGCAGAACAAAAGCCAGTCGCTGCTGAAAAACCAGCTGTTGCAACTGTTGCCAGCCAAACCTATGCCACGGGCACACCTTCGGTTGCGGCGCAGAAAATCATGGTGGAAAACAATATCCAAAAAGTTGCAGGCACAGGCAAAGATGGCAGAATAACCAAACAAGATGTGTTGGCGCAGTTGTCCAAAGGTTTTGAAGTTGCCGAAAACACAAAAACTTGGGCAGGTTCTCGTGATGAAAAGCGTGAAAAAATGAGCATGTTGCGTCGCCGTATTGCGGAAAGACTGGTGTCGGTGAAAAACGAAACCGCCATGCTGACCACGTTCAATGAAATAGACATGAAGCCCGTAATGGACTTGCGTGCGCAATACAAAGATGCTTTTGCCAAAAAACACGATATAAACCTTGGTTTTATGTCCTTTTTCACTAAAGCGGCTACGGAGGCTTTGCAGCTTTTCCCTGCGGTAAATGCTTACATAGAAAACGATGAAATTGTGTATCACAACTACGCTGATGTAGGCGTGGCGGTTTCATCGCCCAAAGGCTTGATGGTGCCTGTGTTGCGCAATGCAGAGCAAATGAGCCTTGCGGATATAGAAAAAGAAATCAAACGCCTAGCCATTAAGGCACGTGATGGCAAAATCACCATAGAAGACATGCAAGGAGGCACCTTTACCATTACCAATGGCGGTGTATTTGGGTCTATGCTTTCCACGCCCATTATCAATCCGCCACAGTCTGCCATTTTGGGCATGCACAACATTGTGGAACGTGCAGTGGTTGTGGCTGGCAAGGTTGAGGTTCGTCCGGTGATGTATTTGGCTTTGTCTTACGATCACAGAATTATTGACGGCAAAGAGGCTGTGGGCTTTTTGGTGAAAATTAAAGAAATGCTAGAAAATCCATCACGCATCATTTTTGGCGGTAAAAACCCGAACGAGGTTTTGTTGGGGTTATAAATTATATGCCAAAATAAAAACAATAAAAAACGCCTGAATTTTTCAGGCGTTTTGGTTTTTATAAGTTTGCTGTGTTTATTTTTTCACATAGCTAAAATTCCAGCTACCTGGGCTAGAATAAGTTGCTTTGCCAATTTCTTTATTGGTGCTTTTTTCGTAATAAGTAGTTTCTCCTTTTGCACTCATGCCAGTAGAATTTAATTTACTGCCTGATACACTAAAATAATACTGATAATTGCCACTCTCTTTGTGACAAATTTCTTTGTTGAGGTAATCTTTCTGGATAAGGGCTATCATTTTATAGTCTTCCCCTTGTTCAAACCAGTAATCATTTAATACCGCCTGTCCTGTTTTACACTCTCCCTTGCTTGTGGTAGTTACAAAAATGCCCTCTGACGTGTAGCTACCACTAGATTCATTTCCGTACTCATCGGTTTCTGTTAATGGTTGCCAAAACTCCCAAGTGAATGGAATAGCACCTGTCCCAATATTTTCATCTGAAAATTCAGCATAAGCAATTTCACGTGGTTTGTCTGTAAAAGATTGCGTTCCGCCCCAACTTTTTGTAGACGTATAAGTTGAGGTAACGGTTTTTACCCCATCATACTTTTCAATTTCCCAAACAGTTCCTACCAAAAGCGGTTCCAAATTGGGTTTGTTGTCTTTCTTTTTGCAAGCTATTAAAGCCCCTAGCATCAAAGATGCGCTAATCAATTTTGTCTTCATAAAATAAAGTTATATGTGGCAAATATAGCAAAAAAAATAAACCACCTCCATTGTTTTACGCCAAAAAAAATGTATTTTTGTCTTGATTTTTGAATTATGTATCGTTCTCATACTTGTGGCGAATTGCGCCTATCTGATGCTCATAAGCAAGTTTTTCTATCTGGTTGGGTGCAAACCCTGCGGGATAAAGGCAATATTTTATGGATAGATTTGCGAGATAGATATGGCATTACGCAATTGGTGGCTGAGGAAAATGCAGTGTCCCCCGAACTTTGGCAAACTTTGCGCAGTGTGGGTAGAGAATACGTTTTGCAAATTTCTGGAACAGTCATAGCGCGTTACGCCAAAAACCCACAAATCCCCACAGGCGATATAGAAATTCGTGTGCAAGAGGCAAATATACTCAATCCTGCATTAACGCCTCCTTTCACTATAGAAGACCAAACCGATGGCGGGGAAGAATTGCGCATGAAATACCGCTATTTGGATTTGCGCCGAACGCCTTTGCGGGAAAATTTAATTTTGCGCCATAAAGTGGCTTTGGCGGTTCGTCAATACCTAGATGCGCAAAACTTTTTAGAAATAGAAACGCCTTATTTGATAAAATCCACCCCAGAGGGTGCCAGAGATTTTGTAGTGCCCAGCCGTATGAATGCAGGTGAGTTTTACGCCCTGCCACAGTCTCCGCAAATGTTCAAACAGGTGCTCATGGTTTCGGGGTATGACAAATATTTCCAAATCGTGCGCTGTTTCAGAGATGAAGACTTGCGTGCCGATAGGCAACCTGAATTCACCCAAATAGACTGCGAGATGTCTTTTGTCAATCAAGAGGATATTTTGCAAACTTTTGAGGGCATGATTAAACAGGTTTTCAAACAAACCAAAGGCATAGATTTGCCCAGCCCTTTTCCGAGAATTACCTACCAAGAAGCCATGGAAAAATACGGCTCGGATAAACCCGATATGCGTTTTGACATGACTTTTGTTGATTTTACAAGCCTTGCCAAACAAAAAGATTTCGTGCTTGCCCAGCAAGCCGAGGCGGTTTTGGGTATTGTGGTGCCAAATGCAGCCACTTTTACACGCAAACAACTCGATGAACTCACTTTATTTGTGCAAAAACCACAAATTGGTGCCAAAGGGCTTATTTATATCCGTTACGAAGCGGAAAACCAAGTCAAATCTTCGGTGGATAAATTTTATACGCAAGAAGATTTAGCGCATTGGCTAAAAACCAGTGGGGCGCAAGTGGGCGATTTGATTTTGGTATTGATGGGCGATTTGCACAAGGTGCGCAAACAACTCAATGAATTGCGCTTGCACGTGGCTGATTTGCAGGGCATACGCAATCCAGAAAGTTATAAACCGGTTTGGGTATTGGATTTTCCGCTTTTGGAATGGGACGAAGACACCCAAAGACACCATGCGGTGCATCACCCATTCACCTCGCCAAAACCCGAAGATTTTCATCTTTTGGACACAAACCCATTAGCCGTGCGTGCCAATGCTTACGATTTAGCCATGAATGGCTTGGAACTTGGCGGTGGCTCTATCCGCATACACGATGCGCAATTGCAAGCCAAAATATTTGAATTGCTTGGTTTTACGGCAGAAGAAGCCGAAGCGCAGTTTGGCTTTTTAATGAAAGCCTTTGCTTATGGCGCACCGCCACATGGAGGGATTGCTTTTGGCTTAGATAGATTAACAGCGACTTTGGGCGGTTCGGATAGCATTCGTGATTTTATTGCTTTTCCAAAAAACAACAAAGGCAAAGACACCATGATAGATGCGCCATCTGCACTAAAAAATGAGCAATTGCAGGAATTGTCTTTATCTGTACTCAAAAAGTAAAAAAAAATAAACATTTTGATAAGACAAAGAAAAAAATTTAATATCTTAGCACCAAAATTGATACATTGAGAGGTGGCCGAGTGGTTTAAGGCGCACGCCTGGAAAGCGTGTTTTCCGAAAGGAATCGAGAGTTCGAATCTCTTCTTCTCAGCTTGAATTATCGCATATAATTGCATTATGACTATGAAGAAAACACTATTATTGCTCAGTGTGTTTGGCGTACTTTCGCTAACACCTGTGGTTTTGGCACAAGACGAAGTTTCCGGGCAAGAAACAGCGCAAACGGAAGTGGTAACAGAAGAGGCAGTTGCGTCAGCACCTGTTGCATCTGCTCCCGTTGAAAGCAATGTGATTGAAGAAAACGGAGAGAAGTACAAAGTGAATGAATCCATTCACGCACAAATCAAAACCAAATTCATTGAGGGCGACCCTATCTTTATGGCGCCAGTTCTTTTGACTTTAATTCTAGGTTTGGCATTGGCAATTGAGCGTATTGTTTATTTAAACATGGCAACAACCAACACCAAAAAATTGCTTAGCGAAGTGGAAGAGGCTTTGAAAAAAGGTGGTGTGGATTCTGCTAAGGAGGTTTGTAGAAATACAGCTGGTCCTGTGGCATCTATTTTTTACCAAGGTTTAGACCGTTCTTCTGAGGGCATTGACGTGGTTGAAAAATCAGTGGTGGCTTATGGAGGCGTTCAAATGGGACTTTTGGAAAAAAATCTTTCTTGGATTTCTTTGTTTATTGCTTTGGCTCCGATGTTAGGTTTCTTGGGTACTGTAATCGGTATGATTGGTGCTTTTGATGCCATTGAAGCTGCGGGTGATATTTCTGCAAATATCGTTGCGGGAGGTATTAAAGTTGCCTTATTAACTACGGTTGCGGGTCTTGTTGTGGCTATCATTCTTCAAATTTTTTACAACGCCATCATGGCAAAAATTGATGAAATGGTAAACACCATGGAAGATGCGTCTATTTCTCTTGTGGATTTGGTGGTTAAATACGCTAAAAAATAATTTTAGGCAATAATTTTATTCTTAAAAAATGAAAAAACTTAACTTTCATACAGTCAGTGCATATCTACCAAATATTTTGGTGGGTATGCTTGTTGTAGGTGTTCTTGCGTTTATAGGCATCTTCTTTTCGGCAGGTTCTGCTTCGGTGGCAACATGGACGGATTTAGGACTGCGCCTAACGTATTTGTATTGCATCGCAGCGACTATGCTTATTATAGGTTTTGCTGTGCATCACCTTATTCAAACATGGAGAGAGAGCAAGGGCATGATTTTTGGTGTGCTTGGCTTGGTTTTGGTTTGGATAGTTTCTCGCATTATATCTTCTGGTAAATTGGAAGGCGCAAGCCCCAAACTTTTGGAGCAATTGCAAGAAAACTATGGTGCTGGCACTTCGTCTATGGTAGCAAGCGTTGAGGCATCTTTATACACCTTATATGTTTTAATATTGGTCGCAGTAGGTAGCTTGCTCTACGCTGGTGTGTCTAAGTTTATCAAAAAATAAATTGCATGGCAAAAAGACAAATACCTGAAATTAACGCAGGATCTATGGCAGACATCGCTTTCTTGCTCTTGATATTTTTCTTGGTTACTACAACTATGGACGTAGATCAAGGTATTTCTGCTGTGTTGCCACAAAAAATAGAAAACCAATCGCCGATAGTTATCAAAAAGCGAAACATATTGGTTGTAAAAGCCAACAAGTTTGACATGCTTATGGTGAACGGCGAGGAAACGCCATTAGAGGGTTTGTATCAAAAAACACGTGAGTTTTATGTGCATGCTGAAAATGAAGAGTTGCCAAGTTTAATCACCATAACGCCCGGTTTAGCCAAAGAAAAAGTTTTGACTTTCAAATCTTGGCATGAACAAAGACCAGAAATTCAAGCCTATAAAGATAGCTTGGAAGAATGGACAGAGCGTTACAGGGCGGTTGAAATTTTTGGGGCGTATCAAGAATTGCCTAAGAATGCGATCATTTCTTTTCAGAATGACAATGCAACTTCTTATGAGGTGTATGTGGCGGTGCGTAATGAGTTAGAGCGTGCCATCAACGACATGCGAAACGAGCTTACCCTGCGTGCTTGGAATATTAAGTTTCAAGACTTAGACCCTGATAAATTAGAGGAGAAAGAAAAAATCAAAATTGTACGCCGTGTAATTCCACAACGTGTTGCAGAACGTGCGCCTACTAAAAACGCAGAAGAATAATTATGTCAAAATTCAAAAAAGATAAGTCAAAATCTCAGCCAGGCGTTTCTACGGCGTCTTTGCCAGATATTGTGTTTATGCTCTTGTTCTTTTTTATGGTAACAACCACCATGAAAGAGGTTACAAAACAAGTTGAAGTTAGACCTGTAAAGGCTTCGGAATCCCAAAAAATTCGCAAGAAAAGTTTGGTGGACTATATTTACGTGGGTGCGCTTTTGGACAAATCCAAGGGCAATGCTTACGCCATTCAGCTAGACGACCAATTGTATCCAGATGAGCGAGGCATTCAGTCTTGGAAAACGGAGCAGTTGGAAAAACGGAGCCAGCAAGAAAGGGGAGATGTGGTTACTTCTTTGAAAATAGATAAAAAAGCACGCATGGGCGTTGTGAGTAAAATCAAAGAAGAATTAAGAGACGTAAATGCCTTAAAAATAAATTATTCTGCAAATAAGGACATAAGACCGACCTATTAAAAGCGTTGGTAAATCTAACAAAATAAAAAACATGCACTTTTTTGTGCATGTTTTTGTTTTTTTATTGCAAAAAAAATTGTAATATTGCAATTACATAGCGCAGTTAAATCTTATGGGATTTCCCAAAAGTTTTTTACCGCTTAACTATGTGGTTTTATTTTTTTTATTGCCCCTTTTCCTATAAGGATTAGGGGCAATTTTTTTAGATTTGATAAATAAGCGCACTCGCCATACAACTCACGCCTTCTTCTCTGCCTTCATAGCCAAGTGTTTCTGTTGTTGTGGCTTTTATAGAAAGATCTTCCTGCTCAATACCCATAACACTGCTTAAAACAGCAATCATTTTGGGAATATAAGGCGATATTTTGGGTTTCTCCAGCAAAAGCGTAACATCTATATTGCCAATTTTGTATCCTTTTTTTTCCAAAAGCATGACGGTTTCTTTGAGTAAAATTTTGCTGTCAATACCTTTGTATTTTTCATCGGTATTCGGAAAATGAATGCCAATATCGCCTAGGCTTGCAGCGCCTAGTAGCGCATCACAAACGGCATGTATCAAAACATCTGCATCAGAATGCCCAACCGCTCCTTTGTTGTGGTCTATTTTAACGCCGCCTAACCAAAAATCTCTGCCTTGTTCCAAAACGTGCACGTCAAAACCCAAGCCTGTTCTAATTTTTTTCATGAATGTATAATAAAAATAAAAATTTCATGCCCCAAAGTTAAACTTTTTTATACCTTTGTAATTATATTCAGAAAAAACTATGAAAAAAAAATGTTTGCATTTTTTGATTTTGCTTAGCGCATTGGGCTTTTCGGGTTGTTCTTTGTTCAATAAAAACGCAAAGTTTAGCTCAAATAAAGAGTCCAACGCAACCAAAATAAAGTACAATAACAAGAAAAACGGTGGATTTGACCGTATTTCTTTTAAAGGGCAAAAACCCGGACCTGGACTTGTGATGATTGAGGGTGGTTTTCTCGTGATGGGAAGAACACAGGAAAATACATTATACGAAGACCCTACACAGGGCAGGAAGGTTACCATACCGTCTTTTTACATGGATCAAACAGAAGTTACCAATCAGCACTGGCGTGATTATGTAACCTGGTTAAATCGCATTTATGGCAAAGATTATCCAGAAGTCATCAAAAATGCTTTGCCAGACACTTTGGTATGGCGTGAGGTAGATGAATTCAACGAGCCTTTGGTAGAATATTATTTTAGGTATCCAGCATACAATGACTATCCAGTAGTTGGTGTGAGTTGGTTGCAAGCGGTGAATTATGCTAAATGGCGTACAGACCGTGTGAATGAAACCATTTTGTTTAAAAAAGGCATCTTGGATATCAATCCAGGTGATCCAAATAACCCTTTTACCACAGAGACTTACCTCAATGGTCAATATGAATTGCACAAAAAAGGTGGTTCGGATAAAGTGATTGACTATAATCCCAATAATACGACAGGCAAAAGGAAGGTGCGTATAGATGACGGTGTGTTTTTGCCAGAGTATAGGTTGCCTACCGAAGCGGAGTGGGAATATGCTGCATTGGGCTTGCAAGATGGTAAAAAGAAAGCCATTAGTGTGAATGAGCGAATTTTCCCTTGGGACGGTTTTGAGGTGCGTGTGCCGAGTGATAGCAAAAAATATAAAAAACTAAGAGGTTCTCTATACGATACCTTTGTGGTGGGTAGAGGTAACTACATGGGTAGAGCGGGTAATTTGGTGAGCACTTCTGTCATTACTACGGCTGTTTATGATGGCATTCCCAATGAATTTGGCTTGTACCACATGGCAGGTAACGTGAGTGAGTGGGTGTTAGACGTTTATCGTCCAAACTCTGTGCAAGATTTGTCAGAGGTGGGCACTTACCGTGGTAACGTTTTCCAAACCAAAATATTAGATCCAAGTGGTAAGGTTGTGGATAAATATGATATTGTTACTTTTGATTTAGATGCGGTAAAAAAATACATCAATTTATTTGTGAACGTTATCAAAAATCAAAAAAACAAAAAACAGAAAAAAGGGGATACTGCGCCAGAGGAAGATGTATTTACTATTTCTTCGATACGTGGTATATCTAACATGAGCGAGGAAGAAGAAAAGCAAATATTAAGTTTGCTTGCTGCCATAGAAGAAGCCCAAAAATTGCTTAGAGAGCGCAAAGAAAGGGAAAGCAATGAACTTTTCTTAAACGCTTACAATGAATTCCGCTCTGTGGAGGGTGATGCGATTGTTAAAGTGGCAAACGATATTACCAAGTATATTTCTCATGTGCCTGGTTATTTAAAATACCGCAATGTAACTTCGGAGGAAAACTTGAATAGGTATAACTACCGTTATTCGGATTACTCAGATGTATTTGATGGTGATGTGGAATCTTCTACATATTTTAACAAAACCCAAGACGAAATTCCAAGTGATTTGCCCATGTATCAAAATGGTACGCAAATCAACAACAACTTAACCTCTTTGGTTACCAAACGTTCTCGTGTGGTTAAAGGTGGTTCTTGGAAAGACAGGGCATTTTGGGGGCAATCGGGTTCACGCAGGTTTTTAGACGAAACCCAAAGCAGTTCTAGCATTGGTTTCCGTTGTGCGATGAGCAGACTGGGTTCTCAAAAGAAAGACGGTAAAAAGTAGTATTTTATAAAACATAATAGCAAAACCCTGCCATTCGGTAGGGTTTTTTGTATTTTTTGTTTTCTATGGATAAATAAAAAAAATAGTGTATTTTTGTAGATAAATTCAAAATTGGTAAAAAGTGAAAAATACCTATTTGGTGAAAAATATTTTGTAACTTCGTTTGAATAGCATTTTAAATGGCGAAAAAAGATTATAGCAACCTGACCAAAGAACAATTACTTGAAGTAATTGAAAAACTAGAGGGTAAGAAAAAATACGGACTGGTTTGGGACGAAGAAAGAGTGCCAGAAAAAGTTGTAACCGATTGCCAAGACAAATTACCTGTTTTGACAGAAGTAAAAGGCAAGGAAATAACAACAGACGAAAACGAACCAACTCACATACTTATTGAGGGCGATAATTACCACGCCTTATCGGTGCTGAACTACACGCACAAAGGAAAAATTGACCTTATCTATATTGACCCGCCTTACAATACTGGAAACAATGATTTCATTTACAACGACAAATATGTAGAAAAGGAAGACACTTGGCGACATAGCAAGTGGCTTACTTTTATGAGCAAGCGACTTGAATTAGCAAAAGAGTTATTGACAGAAAAAGGAGTAATTTTCATTTCTATTGACGATAATGAACAAGCTCAATTAAAAATGCTTTGCGACAGTGTTTTCGGAGAGGAGAATTTTATAGGAAATATATGCTGGTTTAAAAAACGTAAAGGCTCATTTCTTTCAAATAATTTAGTGAGTTTGACGGAATATATTTTAGCATATAAAAAAGGCAGTGGAGTTAAATTATTTGGAGGCGAAACCGACAATTCTGAATCTCAACCAATAGTAAAAAGAACGAACTCCATAAAAACGCTAAAATTTCCTGCGAACTTTGTAAAAACTAAACTCAAAG
>CANHHI010000039.1 GCA_947460225.1 Flavobacteriales bacterium | reverse complement strand
TGCGCCAATACCCAGCGCATGGAGTTTATTTTTGAGCCATTGTGGGGATTCTTGCACCTGAATATTTTTCAAATGCACAGCACTATAATACGGACAAGCGTTTGCCTGTTTAACGTTTATGGATTTTGCACCCGAGCCAAAAGATAAATTTGGCAAAATAGGTTTTGAAAGTTTTGCGGTGTCTAGGTTTTCGTGAATGGCTAAATAAGCTGCCAAATCACGTGCCACGCCGTAATGGCTCATGGCATCTGCACGGTTTGGGGTTAAACCAATTTCAAAAACGACGTCTGATTCGGGTTGTAAATAATCAAAAGCGGATTTACCAATAGGCGCATCTTCGGGCAAAACCCAAATGCCTGCATGGCTATTGCCAAGTCCAAGTTCGTCTTCGGCACAAAGCATGCCAAAGCTCTCCGTGCCTCTTATTTTGGCTTTTTGAATGGCAAACGCCTCGCCAGATGTGGGTTTTAGTTTTGCACCAATTTGTGCCAAAAAGACTTTTTGCCCAGCCTGCACGTTGCTTGCGCCACAAACCACTTGCAAAATTTCTTTGCCGTTGTCTATTTCGGTGATTTTTAATTTATCAGCATTGGGGTGCGGATTGCAAGCAATAACTTTTGCCACCACAACCTTGTCCAAATCTTGGGCAGTCCTGCCGATGTGTTCTATTTTTTCAACTTCTAAGCCCAAAGAAGTTAATATATCCGCCGTTTTTTCCGCAGAAAGCACGAGGGGCAAGTGTTTTTTTAATTGAGAATATACGATGCGCATAACAGCATGCAAAGATACATAATTATGGCTTTTGTCAAAGTATTTTTAAACATATACATAAAAATAAAAGGGCAATGAACTGCCCTTTTATCATAATTTTCAAAAATCTTAATAATACAACAACCTGCGCACTTTGGCAACATGTTTTGCCAAACGTATCACTTGTTTGCTATACCCAAATTCGTTGTCGTACCAAGTGTAAAGCACCACGCTCTTTTTGTCATCGCTAATTAAAGTAGCGCAACTGTCAAACACCGAGCAGCGTGTGTTGCCGATAATATCGCTAGAAACCAACTCTGGGTCTATGGAATAGTAAATTTGATTGACCAATTCTCCCTCCAAAGAAGCACTGCGCACCGCATCATTTACCTGTTGCAAATCCACGGTTTGCTTTAAAGTCAAGCTAATGATTGCCAAAGAACCATTTGGCGTAGGCACACGCACAGAATTTGCCGTAAGTTTCCCTGCAAGTTCTGGTATCACTTGGGTTACCGCCTCTCCCGCTCCTGTGGACGTAATCACCATGTTTATCGCCGCTGAACGTCCTCGTCTGGGTTTGCTGTGCATGTTATCTAGCAAATTTTGGTCGTTGGTGTAAGCATGCACGGTTTCTATATGCCCTTGCGCAATGCCAAATTGCTTTTCCATCACGTGCAGAATCGGACAAATCGCATTGGTGGTGCAAGATGCAGCAGAAAAAATACTGTCGTTTTCTAAGTCTAAATGTTGGTGATTTATGCCATACACCACATTTGGAATACCTTTACCAGGCGCAGTCAAAATGACTTTGCTCACGCCTTTGGCTGCCAAATGCCTAGATAATGCTTGTTTATCTTTGTAAACACCTGTGTTGTCAATCAACAAAGCGTTTTGTATGCCATAAGCCGTATAGTCTATTTCCTCTGGTTTTGGCGCAGCAAGCATCAGCACGGGTTGTCCGTTGATGATGAGCGCACAATGGGCTTCGTCCACCTCCACAGAGCCTTTAAAACTACCATGCACAGAATCGTTGCGCAAAAGTGCCGCACGTTTTACGAGTTCCGAAGGATTTACCTCTCTGGTAACAATGGCACGCAAACGCAATTGTTGCCCACTGCCCGCTTGACGCACCAATTCTCTTGCCAAAATGCGACCAATCCGCCCAAATCCAAATAATATTACATCTTTGGGTTTTAAATTAAAACTGGTTTTATCCAAAAATTTAGCCAAGCGATTTTTAACAAAATCTTCCAAACTCAAATTTTGCGGATTTTCTGCCAAAAACTGCAAAGCCAGCTTGCCTATGTCTATTTTTGCAGGAGCCAAATCCAATTGCACCAAAATCTGCGCAATTTCCACACTGCGGGTTACCGTAATTTGCTGGGCAACCAATTGACTGGCGTAATCATGTAAGTTTAAAACTTCCGATACAGATTTATTGAGCAAATGCTGACGCAAAAGCACCAATTCTACGGATTTTTCATAGAGCAAATGCCCCAATAGTCGGATAAGTTCCACAGCGGAACGCTCCAAACCAATACGTGTTTGCAGTTGATTTTGATAATTCATAAAATGGGAGAATTTGTAAGGTGTGCAATTTTATAGCAAGCTGTTGATAAGTTTTTGAATGTCTGCGGTTTGAGACGGTCTGGGCGCATTGGTATTGATTACATTTCCTGCTTTGTCTATCACAAAAAATTTAGGAATGCTGTTTATTTTGTACTCATTTAAAATAGGTGCCTCAATGCCAATGAACACTTGTACGCCTGATAATTGTTTGTCTTGTACCATCTTTTTCCATTTAGCTTTGTCTTTTTCACTGTCAATGGAAGCACTCACAAACACTACATCTTTTCCTTCATAGGTAGCTTGTAGTTTTTTGAGTGCGGGTATTTCTGCCAAACAAGGAGCGCACCAAGTTGCCCAAAAGTCAATATACACCACTTTGCCCCTAAAAGAGGAAAGACTCACCAGGTTTCCCTGTGAGTCTTCGCTGTTAAAGTTAAAACCTTGCCCTTCAATTTCTGTCGGCTCTTGGTTTTGGTCTTGCTGTATTTCCAAAGGTTCTTGGTTTTGGTTCATTTGCTTTTGGGTATCTGTCCAAAGCGTTTCCAAAACTTTTTTAGCCTCTTTGTCTTTTAAGTCTTTGATGATACTTTCCACATTTGCTTTATAGGTGTCTTTTTGATCAGGACGCGCATAAGGGAAACTAAACACATTCATCGCCGCTAGGTAAGTGAAAAATCTGTCTTGCAATTTTGCAGGGATTTTTTCGCCTTTTAGCATCTCTTTCAACTCTGCATAAGTGTGCAAGTCATTTTCTCTGGCACGAATTTTGTCCTGATTGGTTTTCAACACCACGCAAGTTGTGTAATTTGGGAAGTACATGTTTAAGTCACTAGACAAGTCTAAATTTTTCAAGACATTTCTTTGTGCTTCTGGCAAACGATCAAAATCTTCTTGGGTTAAGTTTACCAAATACACCAATTTCATTTGATTTTTGGTTTGCTCCAAAATGTGCGCAAATACTTTTTTGCCCAAATCATCTAAACCCAAAGTTTGCAAAGTTTCAGCCTCTGTGCTGTACAAAGAATCCACCTGTGCCAAAACACTTTCGCTGTACGTTGGTCTGCCATCTGGGTTAGAAAAATACTTGCCCATCAGCTCATACATTTTTGGGCTGTACATCAAACCTTTCAAAAATTGGTTTGCCGTAGAATCCTTGCCTGCGTATTGCAAGTCATAACCAGCACCGTTGTTGATTACATTCACTGAAACTGTGTCTTTGCCACTAGACCAAAACAAAATGCCATTGAAAATGTTTCCCATAAAGGGCTTTCCATCTGTTTTGAGCGTAATTTCAAACGAGCGATTGCTGTCCAAAATAGCGTGTTGCGGATAAAATTTCTGCAAAGGCACTGCCACAATTTCAGGGGAAATAAACACGGTGTCTCCCGGATTTTGGTGGGCAAAAGTTCCCTTCACCACCACCTTACCGCCAGAGCAAGACGCCAAAAATGCCGCCCCAGCTAAGGTAAATAATAATTTTTTTCTCATAATAGTTCAAGCGTAAAAAACTCTGCACAAAGATAAAGATTATTTCTAAATCTCATATCGTTTAGCCATTTATTTTTATACAATAAAAACCAAAAATTGCCACATAAGCTACCATGGCAATCATGCACAGGATTAAGCCCAAAAACAAAAACAAGGCGTAACGCATGTAGCTTTTTGTAATAGACTCTTTAATTCCCAATACATGCAATCCGCATAAAATCATCACAAAAACAGGAATAGCTCCGATTATTTTTCCCATATATGCCAATAAAAATGAAATATTAGATAGACCAGGAATTACACAATTGCTTTTGAGGGCAATATTGCTGACTAAGATTTGCCCCGTGTGTTGAGTTTCTACCATAAAAAACAGACCCGTCATGGAGGAAAAACCAAGCAAAAGCAATAAACCGCCTATCAACAAACGTGCCCAAGTTATTTTGACAGGCGTGATGTTGGTGTGTTCTGGCGAAAATTCATGGTGCATTTTATGTTTTTGCTCCTGTTGCAATGCCATTTCTTCGGCAAGGCTTTTGGTTTTGGGTATAAAAATCCATAAAACCAAATACACCCAAAAACCCGAGCCATAAAAAAAAGCCGTAATGAAAAACAATATCCGCAACAAAAACACCTGCAATCCAAAGTGCAATGCCAAGCCACTCGCCACACCTGCCAATTTTTTATCATAACGCAGACGCCTTAAACCGCCCATATTGACTTTTTGAGTAGGTTCGGTGTTGGTCTTTGCCTCTGAAAAATCCTGCGGATTTGCGCCAAAATCTTCGGGTTTGCCTAAAATTTGCATCAGTTCTTGCAAATTTTCCACGCTAATCACGCTTTGACGCTTGGATATAAGCAATTCCGCCAAGCGACTTTCCACGTCTTGAATGATTTCCTCTCGCTCGGCTTCGGGCAAGCGCATTTTTACCGCCGCAAGGTAAGATTTTAAGGTTTCGCAGGCTTCTTCCTCTATGTGAAAAACATTGCCTGCCAAATGAATGCTAATGGTTGTTCTCATGTTTTCTAAATTTTATAAAGCCAATAAACTATTTACCGTTGTTTCCAATTCCTTCCACGCCCGAGAGAGCTCTTGCCAAAATATTTCGCCTTGGGTGGTTATTTTGTAGTATTTTCTAGGCGGTCCCTGCATGGATTCTTGCCATTCGTAGCTGAGCAAACCCTCGTTTTTCATGCGGGTCAGCAAAGGGTACAAAGTGCCCTCCACCACCAGCATATTGCTCGTTTTTAATTTATCTATCAAGTCCGCAGAATAGGCATCTTGGTGGCGTAAAATAGACAACAAACAAAGTTCTAATAAGCCTTTGCGCATTTGCGCTTGCAAGTTCTCGGTGGGTTTCATATTGGATTTTTGGACAAAGATAATAATTTTTTATATTACTATGCAAAACAAAGTACTGAAATTTTTAATCATGTCTGATAATAAAGGATTAAGGGTTCATGTAGGGAACAGAAAAAAAATATTTTCAGAAAAATGAATTTTGTGTTTAAAAATTTTTAAATTCAGCCCTTGTAACAGAACTAAAAATATTTATAAAACCATATTGACGCAACCTTTTAATTTATCATATTATGGCAAAGTACAGCATGAGAAACGGCAGACGTTACGAAAAGCCCGTTCAAGAACAACAGCAACACCTAGAACAAAAAGAACAGACACCAGCAAAAAATCCATGGCTGGATTTCTTTTTGGGTTTTATTACCATCGTGCCTTTTATGCACGTGAGGCATATTTTGGAAGAGGGTATATCAGGGCATAAGGAACATAAAGTATCAGGTTTTGCTTTCTTGATATTTATGTTTATTATCGGCATACTTTATGTCATCACCGCTTTTCGGGCGGGTGGTTTTTATTGGGCAAACAAGGAGATTAAAACCTATATACTCGGTTACACCAAAGATGCAAGCAGCAAAATGATATTGGGCATCATTGTGGTTATACTTATAGCTTTTATCACCTTAGAAATGATGTGATAAAGCCCAAGTAAAAAGCATTTTCTGGCAAAAAACAGACTGCATCAGCCTGCGAAGCAGATAACGCGTAGGGTTTGCCCTGCGCCAAAGGCGCAGATTAAAGCATCTCTGATGCCCTTTAAAAAAGGGGGAATTTGCAGGCATAGCCTGTTTTAATCCGTGCTACGCACGGGCTAGATATTCTAGCGACAACAACGCCTGCGCCAAGGCGCAGACTAAAACGCACGATGTGCGTGAATTTTTGTATATTTGCGAGCAAATTTGTTATGACGGATAAAAAACGCACCCTCATTACGGCGGCACTGCCTTATGCCAACGGTCCCTTGCACATTGGACACATAGCTGGCTCTTATTTGCCTGCGGATATTTACGCCCGCTATTTGCGTGCCAACCAAAGAGATGTAGCCTTTATTTGTGGCTCTGATGAACATGGTGCGGCGATTACCTTGCGTGCCAAAAAAGAAGGTATAACGCCACAGGAAATCATAGACAAATACAATGCGCTGATGCGAGACACTTTTGTGCGCTTGGGTATTCATTTTGATATGTACCATCGCACGTCTTCGGATTTGCATCACCAAACGGCACAGGAATTGTTCCTGGATATGGAGCAAAAAGGTTGTTTTGTGAAAAAAAATAGTGCGCAGTATTACGATAAAAAGTTTGAACAATTTTTAGCCGATAGATATATTACGGGTACTTGCCCCAAATGTGGTGCCAGTGGTGCGTATGGCGACCAGTGTGAGAAATGTGGCACTTCGCTGAGCCCCACGGACTTGGTTAATCCCGTTTCTACGCTTTCGGGGGAAACGCCAGAGCTTAGGGAAACCACGCATTGGTATTTGCCTATGGGCGACCATGCCGATTGGGTGCAAGATTTTATTGAAAATGGCAAACTAGACGGCAAAAGCCACCACGACCCAAATACTTGGAAAAATCACGTGATGGGGCAGTGTAAATCTTGGTTGCAAGATGGGCTAGCAGACCGAGCGATGACTAGGGATTTGGACTGGGGCGTAAAACTGCCTTTGCCCAATACGGAGGGCAAGGTTTTGTATGTTTGGTTTGATGCGCCGATTGGCTATATTTCTGCCACCAAAGCATGGGCAGAAAAAGCGGGCAAAGATTGGAAAGACTATTGGCAAAGCGAAGACACGGAACTTTTGCATTTTATTGGCAAGGATAATATTGTTTTTCACTGCATTATTTTTCCAATTATTTTAAAGGCGCATGGTAAATTTGTGTTGCCCCATAATGTTCCCGCCAATGAATTTTTAAATTTGGAAGGCGATAAAATTTCTACCTCACGCAATTGGGCGGTTTGGGTGCATGAATACTTGGACGAATTTCCGGGCAAAGAAGATGCTTTGCGTTATGTGCTTTGCGCCATGATGCCCGAAAATAAAGACAGTGAATTTACTTGGAAAGAATTTTTGGAGCGCAACAACAATGAATTGGTTGCCAATTTGGGCAATTTTATCAACCGCACTTTTGTGTTGGTGCACAAATACTTTGAAGGCAAATGCCCAGAAATTGCTGGCTATGGCAACACCGTGCAAAGCTATGCTGAGCAAGTGGCTTTATTTCCTGCAAAAATTGGCGCAAGCATTGAGCAGTTTAAATTTAAAGATGCTTTGCTGGAAGCCATGAATTTATCCCGCTTGGGCAATAAACTTTTGGCAGACACAGAACCTTGGAAAAATTTTGGCAATAATCCACAAGAAACCGCCGAAGTTTTGCATTTATCCCTGCAAATATGCGCCAATTTAAGCATTGTTTTGGAACCATTTTTGCCGTTTAGCACAGAAAAATTGCGCCATCAACTGGGTTTAAAAAATATGCGCTGGCAAGAAGCTGGGGCTTTGGATTTGATAAAATCTGGGCACGCCATAGAAAAACCCGTTTTGTTATTTGACAAAATACAAACAGAAGAAATAGATGCACAAATAGCCAAATTGGCAAAAACCAAAGCAGAAAAGGCAGAAAAACCAATTGCCCCACAAAAAGCCTTGTGCAATTTTGAGGATTTTGAAAAATTAGACCTCAAACTGGGGAAAATTGTAAAAGCCGAGCCTGTGCAAAAAGCAGATAAACTCTTGTGTTTGCAAGTGGAAATCGGCACGGAAGTGCGTCAAATTTTGTCGGGCATTGCTTTGCAATACAGTCCAGCGGAAATATTGGGCAAAAACGTGATGGTACTGACCAATTTAGCCCCCCGCAAAATGAAAGGCTTGGAAAGCCAAGGTATGATTTTGATGGCGGAAAATAGCGCAGGTGAGTTGTGCTTTGTATCGGCGGAAAAAGATTTTGAAACTGGGGCGGTGGTACGCTAAAATTGCTTAAATTTGGGCTATGCGGATAAAAGTTATTGTTTATGTTTTGCTATTGGGTGCAGGTTTGCAGGCGCAAACGGTACAGGTTTCCCCTTATGCAAAAAACTATCCGCATTTGCTGTATTTGGAAAAGGCAAAAATTCATTTTGGTTTTTTTATCGGCACAAACATCAGCCATTATCGTTTTGAACGCAGTACAGTTGATGCTTATGCAGGCACGGACATTACGGGCGTTTCGCAAAAAGCAGGCGTGGGGCTCACAGTGGGTTTACTGGGGGAATGGCATATTTTGCCCCTTTTGAGTTTGCGCTTGGTACCCGATTTTTCTTTGGAATCCCGCAGTTTGGTGTTTGACACGCAAACGTATGGCGGTTACGTAGCTGAAAAGCAAACGCTGGATTATGCTTCGTTTAACGTGCCTTTGATGCTTAAATTTCGCTCCGTGCGCTTGAATGATTTTGCCCTGAGTTTTTTGGTGGGTGCAGGCTGGGGCGTGGATATTTCCAGCCGAAAAGAAGACCCTCTGCAAATCAATTGGGTATTTCCCAATAGGCACTACGGGTTTATCAGCCTTGGAACGGCTTTTGATTTTCACTTGCAGTTTTTTAAACTGGGCGTAGAATTTAGGTATGATATTGGGCTAAACAATTTACTGCCCAATAACCCAAGCGAATACGGGCAAGGATTGAAAAGTTTAAACAACCATGCCCTAAGAATTTTGCTTAGTTTTGAGGGTTAATTATAGAAACTTACTATCCCTATCTTTTTGTTGATTATAACGATACTGCATGAACAACCAAGAACCCAAAGCAATAAAACCCACCATGATGAAAATTTTATTGGGCAAATTTCCCAAAAATACAACTCCCTCAAAAGTCCATTGTAAAAACTTAACAATCGGTGCCAAAATGTCGTTTAAATTCATAATTATCTAGTTTATACCGCAAAAGTAACACTATTTTTGGAAAAAAATCGCAGAATATGATAAATTTTTTACGTACCCAGCCCATATATAGCTTTATATTTTGCTTGCTATTGCTTGTTGGCATGCAGGCTTTTGCCCACCTTGCGCAGTGGGAAACTTTTAATATTGCCCATTTTGAAAATATTTGGTTCAATTTTTTCACCACGACCGCACTGGTTTGCGCAGAAATTATTTTGATATATCAAATTACAAAAATCATCAGCGTGGCACGCAAAGAAAGCATGCTCCCTAGTTTTTTGTTCTTGCTGGTATTGTTTATAATCATGAAACACACAAGCGTTGCCCTGCACACGCATTTGGGTTTTATTGCTTGGCTTGGGGTTTTGCGCTTGGCTTTTCACCTAAAACGAGCCCAATACATGCTTTTACTCTTGACACACACCCTTGCGCTATGTAGTACAGCATTTGTGTCGGAATCTTTTTGGCTGTACCTGTTTTTATTGCCTATCGTATTTTTTTCACCTTTTGCGGAAATGCGTTATTTTCTGCTTTGGGTGTTTGCTTTGTGTCTTTGGGCTTTGTACGATGTGTATTTTCATGCGCTTGGATTATCCCCTTATGCCTACGCCACACTCAAATCAACATTTAAACCTTTTTACCACGCCCATTTTTTGGCTAACACGGATTTTTGGCAAAAAGCCATGCTTGGCTTATTTTTAGGTTCTTTAGCTTTGGCGGTTTTTACGCATTTTGCCCAACAACAAAAAGCCCGCAAATCCATAGAACGCACCGTGCGCTGGCAGTTTTTTCTACTGATGCTCGGCAGTATTATACCCATCTTGTTTATCCAAAATGCCGTCCCCTTTTTCTTTTTGATGACAAGCCTTGCTTGGTCTTTTTGGATAAGCTATGCTTTTATTGCCTTGGATAAACTTTGGCAGGAAATTTTATTGCTTCTTATTGCTTTGTTTGTCGGCGTTTTGCTATTTGTGCCATTGTAAAGCCGTTTCCAAAAGCCTTTTGGCATAGCCCGTTTCATTGTCGTACCAAGCAAAAACTTTCAAGAAATTGCCCATTGCCAAACAAAATTCATCATCAACAATACAGGCGTTTGTATTGCCCAAAAAATCTGTGCTTACCAAAGGCAAAGTGTTATACGCTAAAATGTGTTTAAACCTCGCTTCTTGGGTGGCATTTTGGAGTGTTTGTTTGAGTTTTTCGGTACTTACAGGTTCTTTCACCAAAATACTCATATCGTTGAGCGAGCAATTTTTTACAGGCACACGCACCCCGCTGGCTTGGATTTTACCCGCCAATGCTGGAAAAACTTGTGCCAAAGCCTTGCCTGCCCCAGTGGTGGTAGGAATAATAGATTCCGCCGCTGCCCTTGCTCTGCGCAAATCTTTGTGAGGGGCATCTTGTAAACGCTGGTCGCTGGTGTAAGAATGCACGGTATTGATAAAAACCTGCTCGATTTGCCAATGATTGCTGAGCACTTCAATAATAGGCGCAGCGCAATACGTGGTGCAAGAACCCGCCGAAAGCATGGGTTCTGCCCAAAGCGCATCGGATTCATTCACCCCCAAAATCACAATATCTAGGTCATTTTGCTCTGGGGGCGCAGAAAGCAATACTTTTTTAGCCCCTGCATCTAGGTGTTTTTGCAAAATAGCTTTTGTTTTGTTCACGCCACTGCATTCCAAAACCAAGTCTATCTGCAAATCTTTCCAAGGCAAGTTTGCTATGTTTTGCGCTTGCAAAAACTGCACATCGCTTAAATTGCCTTGCCAAAAACCATGCGTGCTGTCGTATTGGAGCAAATGCAAAAGCGTGTGTTTATCCGCCAAATCATTGACGGCAACAAGTTTGATTTCGGGGTGCAAATCCATCAGACGTGCCACACGTCTGCCAATGCGCCCAAATCCATTGATGGCTATGCGTATCATAGATGACAAATATACAAAAATTCACGCACATCGTGCGGCATCAGAGATGCTTTTAATCCATGCTACGCATGGGCGCAGGCATAGTCTGTTTTAGTCTGCACCTGCGGTGCAGGCGATGCACACGCAAAACATTAGCAAAAACTAGCTTTGTTTAGGTTAATTTCTTTTTGTCTGCCAGTATTTTTTGGGCATTTGATGCGGTAACCACTTTTTTGCCAGTTTTGCTTTCTAGTTCTTTGCGGGCGTTGCCTGCAATTTCAATTGTCCGATTTTTTCGGACAGTTCGCTCCCCTCTTTTTGCAATTTAAGTTTTAAATCGCTTGAAAATGCAACCATCAAATGCAATTTTTTTGTCCGTGCCTGCAAAACCGAAACCCAGCCTAAGCT
>CANHHI010000038.1 GCA_947460225.1 Flavobacteriales bacterium | reverse complement strand
TTACGCATGCTCTATGGTTGCATGTCCCCACGCAAAAACTTTCAATCGGCATGGCAAAAATCTCTGTGCTTGTACCACGCTTTGGTACTTCTGAGGCTTATCCCTTCTAGATTTTTACCAGCAAATGCTTTTAGTTTTTGCTGTTTTTTATAAATGATGTTGCAACAATCATTACATAAAACAAACATAAATTTGCTTTGGAATTCCTTAATGCAAGCACAAATTTACCTCGTTTTATATGCTACAAAAATACATAATGTTTTTCAATTAACCATGCGAAAAATGAAAATATTTTTCAGACATTGTCTGTTTTAGTCTGCACCTGCGGTGCAGGGCATCAGAGATGCTTCAATCTGCTTCGCAGGCAAAATAATCCAGCAATTACAACGTCTACGCCTTTGGCGCAAATTAAATCGGACAATGTCCGCAGATAACGTGCAGGATTTGCCTACCACAAAAAACCCACCTTGCGGTGGGTTTTCTTTATTTCGGAACGGCTAAAAACCCTTCCTTTCATTTGGGCGTATGCCATACGCCCCTACATTTTGCCTGTGCATCGCCTGCGCCTTCGGCGCAGATTAAAACGCACAATGTGCGTTAGATTGGGTATTGCCCCTTTTCTATTGCTTTACCTGCTACTAGACGTTTCACTTCTTTGATGTTTATGGGTTCAGATTTGGTAAACCTTTTCAAGCCCATGAGCATCATACGGCTTTCGTCTCCTTCTGCAAAAGACAAAATCGCATCTTTGCCGTGTTTGTGCATGCTGTCGCTTGCCTCGTATAGATAAGCCTCTAAAATAGCTATTTGCGTTTGGCAAGCCTCTTTGCCACGCATGCTTGCGAGTTTTTCCACACGCAAAATAATGCTTTCCAAAGTATAAGTAGCAATGCACATATCAGCGAGGTGCATGAGTATTTCTTGCTCTTTGGCAATTTGTTGCATCAATTTTTGTGCGGCACTGCCGGCAATCATCAAAACTGCTTTTTTAAAGCCTTGCAATACTTTTTTGCTTTCCTCAAAAATATCGCCACTCGCACCTCCAAAGTCAGGCACTGACATCAATTCCTGTGCAACCGCCATGGCAGGTTTCATCAAATCTAGTTCACCCTTCATGGCACGTTTTAAAATCATATCCACGGTAAGCAAACGGTTGATTTCGTTGGTACCTTCAAAAATGCGGTTGATGCGTGAATCTCTATAAGCCCTTTCAATCATAGACTCCGCAGAATAGCCCATACCGCCATGAATTTGCACGCCTTCGTCCACCACAAAATCCAGCACCTCAGAGCCCAGCACTTTAAGCATGGCACATTCTGGCGCAAAATCTTCAATGCCTTTGAGGGTTGCCTCGCTTTTGGGTAGTCCTTTGGCAATATGTCCAGCAATGGCATCGTCTATGTTTTGCGCTAGGCGATACAAAGCACTTTCTAGGGCAAAAATGCCAATGGTTTGGTCGGCAATTTTATGGCGAATGGCACCGTATTTGGCAATAGGTCTGCCGAATTGTTCACGTTCGTTTGCGTATTTCACAGAGAGTTGCAGAGCGGCTTTGCTACCACCCAACACACCTGCTGCCAATTTGATACGCCCAATGTTTAGAATGTTTAATGCAATTTTAAAGCCTTTGCCACGTTCGTAGAGCAAATTTTCTACGGGTACTTTTACGTTGTTCAAAAATACTTGACGTGTGGAAGAACCTTTAATGCCCAATTTTTTTTCTTCGGCATTCAAAGTCAATCCCTCTGCGCCTTTTTCCACAATAAAAGCCGATAGATTTTCATCGTTGTCTATTTTGGCAAAAACGGTAAAAACATCTGCAAAACCTGCATTGGTAATCCACATTTTTTGCCCATTGAGTATGTAGTGCTTGCCGTCTGCTGAAAGCGTGGCTTTGGTTTTGCCTGAATTTGCATCAGAACCACTGCTGGGTTCTGTTAAACAATAAGACGCTGCCCATTCGCCATTGCCCAATTTAGGCACGTATTTTTTGATTTGCTCGGCATTGCCGTAGTACAAAATCGGCAAAGTGCCAATGCCTGTATGCGCACCATAAGCCACTGAAAAAGAATAGCCCCCGCCAGTCATTTCTGCCCCAAGTATAGACAAACGAAAGGCAGCCCCCATGCCACCAAGCTCTTCGGGCACAGAAAGTCCCAAAATACCTAGTTCACCAGCTTTGTGCATCAGAGATGCCATAAGCCCTTCTTCCATTTTGTCCACACGTTCTATTACGGGCAAAACTTCTTGCGCCACAAAATCAAAGCAAGTTTGCCCGATCATGCGCTCTTCTTCGTTGAACTCTTCTCTGATGAAGATTTCTTCTGCTTTTGTTTCGCGGATTAAAAACTCACCGCCTTTCATTGCCTGCTTCATTTTGTTTATTTTTATTTTTGAATAAATAATTAGCTTGTATTAACTTGGAAAATCCAATACCCATAAAGATATTATCCACACCGCCATTGGGCAGGAAAAACCTTGCATTGGAAATATGCCTATACCTAATATGAAAAATCATTTCCATGTCTTTTATTTTTTTTGCACTAGAACCAAAACGTGTTTTAAAGCCAAAAATTACATTGTCAGAAAACAAATAACCCTTGTACTGGCGACTGTTTTCGGTGGAAAAATAATATGGACCACTGCCAATGCCTGTAAAAAACGCCAAGTTTTCTGCCAAAAGCACATTATACACAAAGCCCCCATTAAATCCGCCTTCAAAAGCCACCGTGTAGTCAGAAATGATGTTCAATCCCGAAGAGCTGGGTTTTAGGATTACTGGAAAAATAGCAGGTTCTATGTAAAAAGCCAGTTGATGTCTGGTGTTTTGTTTGATAATCGGAAAGTAAAAATAAGCCTGCATGATAATGGGTTTATAAATAACTTGATTTCCTTGTGGCAGTGGCAAATGCGTCTCAAAAGTAGATAACAAAAAGTTCGCACCCAAAGCCATCTGCTTGTTGTAAGACCATTTGTCCTTAGCTTCTTGCGCAAAACTTTGTGTAAAACATAGCAAAATGCAACATTTACAAAAACTACGCACTTTTCCCCAACATTTTAAACATCACCACATGCCTGCCAATTCCTGCTATATCAAAATAATCGCCCACCGACTGAAAACCTAGTTTTTCGTAAAACCCAATGGCACTCTCACGTGCATTGCACCAAACTTCTGATGCCAAATGATTTTCTTGCAAATGCCGACAAGCAAAGTTAAGCAATTTTGCACCATAACCTTTGCCATGCGCCGCTGTGTCTGTTGCCATGCCTCTGAGTTGATAAGGCTTTGCCAAATCTATTACAGGGCAAGCGTTGGGCAAAAAAGTCAAAACGCAAAGCACTTCACCCGCCACAGCGCAAGAAAAATGCAAAGTGTTTGGCTCTAAGTCCCTATCAAAGTGTGCAGATTCCACACTTTGATTTGGTCTTAAAATTTTTGCACGCAAAGGCAAAATTTCATCACGGGTACTGAGTTGACAGGTTTCCTGCATCTTATAACATTTCAATCACTGCTGCTGCGCCTTGTCCTGTGCCTATGCACATGCTAACTACGCCGTATTTTTGTCCTCGTCTTTTGAGCTCGTGCATGATTTGTACAGTGAGTTTAGCACCTGTACAACCCAGTGGGTGTCCTAGGGCAATGGCTCCGCCATTTACATTGACGATTTCTGGGTTCAAGCCCAATTCTCGCACCACCGCAACAGACTGCGAAGCAAAAGCCTCGTTGAGTTCCACCAGCTGTATATCGCCGAGTTTCAAGCCCGCTTGTTCAATGGCTTTGGGTATGGCTTTAATCGGCGCAACGCCCATAATGCGTGGCTCATTGCCCGCTACATGATACGATTTAATCTTGGCAATGGGTTTTAATCCCGTTTTTTTGAGCATATCTTCCGACATAATCATTACAAAAGCCGCACCATCAGAGGTTTGAGAGGAGTTCCCAGCGGTAACGCTACCACCTTGCGCAAAAACAGGCTTTAATTTGGCGAGTCCTTCTAGGCTGGTATCTTTGCGGGGACCCTCGTCTTTATTGATGATAAATTTGCGCTCTTGTCTTTTTTCTTGCGCATCTAAATAGACTTCCGTAACTTCAATGGGTGCAATTTCTGCATCAAACACCCCTTTTTCTTGTGCAGCTATGGCTTTGCGGTGCGAGTTATACGCAAAAGCATCTTGTTCTTCTCGGCTTACTTTAAATTCTTTGGCAACCGCTTCGGCAGTCAAGCCCATACCCCAGTACCAATCTGGATTTTCTTTGGCAACCTTTGCACTTGGCGCAAGTCTCCAACCGCCCATGGCAATGGCACTCATGCTTTCCACGCCACCAGCCACTATGCAATCCGCTATTTTGCTGTGTATTTTTGCCGAACCTATGGCAATGGTTTCTAGCCCCGAAGAGCAATATCTATTGACAACCGCACCAGGTACTTCTATGGTTTTCAAACCCATGAGTGAAATAAGCCTTGCCACATTTAAACCTTGTTCGGCTTCGGGCATGGCATTGCCCACGAGCAAATCGTTGATTAGATTTTGGTCAAAATTTTCACCCAAACTTTTTACAAGGTGAGACAAAACATCTGCCGCTAAATGGTCTGGGCGGTGGGTTTTAAAGCCCCCACGTCCTGCTTTGGTTACTGCCGAACGAAATCCTGCTACAATATATGCGTCCATATTTTTAATTTTTTAAAGGCTGAATAAATTAGTTTCTTAAAATTTTACCACTGTTTAGAAGACTTTGTATGCGTTCCAAAGTTTTCTTTTGCATGCACAATTCCACAAAGGCTTTGCGCTCCAAATTCAATAAATATTGCTCAGATACTTGCGTAGGCAAAGATAAATCCCCACCCGCTAGCACAAAGCCAAATTTCTCTGAAATCAATTGGTCGTGTACCGAAATATAATTTCCCGCCTGCATGGAGTTTGCTCCCACATACACAATGCCTAAGCCCTCTTGCCCAAGCACGTTAATGTCTTTGCGCATGGCAGGTTTTGTATAGCCATTTTCTGCGAGTTCTAAGCAAGCAGATTTAGCCCTTGCCAATTGTAAGGCACGGCTCACCACCACTTCGTCCACGCCTTTGCGCAAATAACCCAAATCAAAGGCTTCATACGCAGAGGTAGAAACTTTGGCTTGCCCAATGGTCAAAAATCTTTCTCTAAATCTGTTGATGCGTACATCGCCCTCTTTGAGTTCATCGGAGAGACGCAAAGCAAATTCTTTGCTACCGCCACCCGCTGGAATCAAACCCACGCCAAACTCCACAAGTCCCATATAAAGTTCTGCATGTGCCACGACTTTGTCGGCGTGCATGCAAAGTTCGCAACCACCACCCAATGCCATATTATGTGGCGCAGCCACCACAGGAATGCTAGAATAGCGCACACGCATCATGGCTTCTTGGAAAGCACGCACGGCAAAATCCAATTCGTCCCAATTTTGCTCGGCGGCAAGCATAAAAATCATGCCAATATTTGCCCCTGCCGAAAAATTTCCGCCTTCATTGGAAACCACCAAGCCCTTATATTCTTTTTCAGCTAAATCTATGGCTTTGTGTATGCCTTGCAACACGCCACTACCAATGGTGTTCATTTTGGTGTGAAATTCCAAGTTCAACACGCCATCACCCAAATCTATAATAGACACATCGGCGTTTTTAAACACCGTTTTGGTGCCACGCAAATCCGTCAAATTCAAAGGCAAATTTGGAATAGGGGTTTGCTCTTTTTTGTCCATGGCGTAATAGGTGCGTTTGGTATTTTCCAAACTGTAAAAAGATTTTTGGGCTTTTGCCAATTCTTCCACCCAAGGAGCTACTTGTAAACCAGCTTCTTTTATCCAAGTCAAACCTGCATCAATGCCCACGGCTTGCCAAGTTTCAAAAGGTCCCATTTCCCAACCAAAACCAGCTTTCATGGCTTGGTCTATTTTGTAAATATCATCGGCGATTTCGGGAATTCTGTTGGACACATACGCAAAGAGTTGCGCAAAAATGGCACGGTAAAAATCGCCTGCTTTGTCTTTGCTGGCGGTGAGCATAATCAAACGCTCTGCCAAATGATCTATATTTTTAGCCGCTTCTAAACTGGCAAATTTTACTTTTTCTTGGGTTTTATAATCTAAGGTTTTCAAGTCCAGCGAGAGAATGTCAGATTTTCCATCGGCTTGTTTGACTTTTTTATAAAAACCTTGTCCTGTTTTGTCCCCGAGCCATTTGTTTTCAGCGAGTTTTTGCACAAAACTTGGCAACACAAAATCCGATAATCTTTCATCTTTTGGGCAATTTTCACGCACGCCATTGGCTACGTGTATCAAAGTGTCCAAGCCCACCACATCGCAAGTGCGAAAAGTAGCCGATTTAGGTCTGCCAAGCACCGTGCCTGTGAGTTTATCTACTTCTTCTACGGTTAAGCCCATTTTTTCCACCACGTGAAACAATGCCATAATGGCATAAACACCCACACGGTTGGCGATAAACGCAGGTGTGTCTTTACACAGCACAGTCGTTTTGCCCAAAAATTTATTGCCATAAGCCAAAAGAAAATCCACCACTTCTTGTTTGGTTTTGGCAGTCGGTATAATTTCTAATAAAGGCAGGTAACGAGGCGGATTGAAAAAGTGCGTGCCACAAAAATGCGCTTGAAAATCTTCACTTCTGCCCTCTGCCATTAAGTGTATGGGAATGCCCGAAGTGTTGGAAGTAATCAAAGTGCTCGCTTTGCGGTATTTTTCCACTTGGTCAAAAATTTGTTTTTTAATGTCTAAACGCTCCACCACGACTTCTATAATCCAGTCGCAATCGGCAATTTTTGGCATATCATCTTGAAAATTTCCCGTTTTGATGCGTTTTGCAAAATCCGCTTTATAAATCGGCGAGGGATTGCTTTTCAAAGCATTTTGCAAACTGTCTTGCACAATGCGATTTTTCACAGCTATCGCATCTAAACTCAGTCCTTTTTTTTGCTCTTCTTCGCTGAGCGCATTTGGGGCAATATCCAGGAGCAAAACCTCACAACCAATATTGGCAAAATGGCACGCAATGCGTGAACCCATGATTCCAGAGCCTAACACGGCAATTTTTTGAATACTTCTTTTCATATACACAGCATTTAATAAAATGTTTGCTCGCAAACAAAGACCGAAGTTACAGATTTTCTACATGCTTGGTTTGTTTTTTCTTAAAATTACTTATGCACATGTTTTCAACTTTTTTAATTAACAGTTTTTAACAAAATCAAGTATTCCACTAAATACTTGCCTGGCTTCTCCAGTCAGCCAAATATCTTGAAAATGTAAGTTAGCCGTTTGTTTCAAAGACACTTGTAGCAAACCACCTTTTGCAAAAATATCCACTTTTTCTAGCGCAAACTGCATACCCAGCACCACGGCGAGTGCGGTTGCGCCCGTACCACAAGCAAGGGTTTCGTTTTCTACGCCACGCTCAAAGGTTCGGATATGCCAATTTTCATTGATTTTTTGGCAAAAATTGATATTGGCATTGTACTTTTGGCGCAAACTGGGCGCAAGTTGTAAAATATCTAAGCTGTCTAAATGTTCACAAAAAACCACCAAATGCGGTGCGCCTGTATGCACAAAAATACCTTCGGGGAAATTTTGTATTTTTTCAGGCAAAACATCTTGCATGGCGAGGGAAAAAATATTTTCCCCCAAAGATTTCCCCAGATGCAAACCGTCTGAGGCTAAAAAATGAACGTCCTTTTTGAAAACACCTAAATGTTCCGCAAAAGCAAGCGCACATCTGGCACCATTGCCACAAAAAGACACACTGCCGTCCGAATTATAGTAATCCATTTTAAAACGCGCCTCTGAGCAGTTCTCCAAGTATATTACGCCATCTGCGCCCACGCCAAAATGGCGGTCGCAGATTTTTTGTATAAAAACGGCATCTTTGGGCAAAGCATTTGCTCGGTTGTCTAACAAAATAAAATCATTGCCAGCCCCTTGGTATTTCTCAAAAGTTATTTTCATAAAACGTTAATTTCTCTTTCTAAATCAATTTGGAACGCTTTTTTTACCGCTTGAATAATCTCCTGGGATAAGGCATAAATTTCCGCACCTGTGGCATTTTTATAATTCACCAAGACAAGGGCTTGCTGGGCATGTACGCCATACCTGCCGTCTATGGTTTTGCCTTTATAACCCAAAGTTTCAATCAAAAAAGCGGCAGGCACTTTGATGTATTCCGCTTGTTCCACCTCAAAACAAGGCATGTTGGGATATGTTTTTTGCAATTGTTTATAGTGCATTTTCGACACGATAGGATTTTTGAAAAAACTGCCCGCATTGCCAATTTTCTTGGGGTCAGGCAGTTTGCTTTGCCGAATGGCTATCACCGCATTTGCAACTTCTTGAATGCTCGGATTTATTATGTTTTGCTCGTGCAAATAGCTTTGCAAGGCTCGGTAATAATAATGCTGGGCTTTTTGTGTTTTCTGCAATGTAAAGGTAACGCTTACAATAAAATATTTGCCCGAATTTTGCTTAAAAAAACTATCTCTATACGCAAATGCGCATAGGCTGTTGTCAAAAAGTTCTATTTGCAAAGTGTCCAAATTGATTGCCTCTACTTGTGCCAAGCTGTCTTTGAGCTCCACGCCATAAGCCCCAATATTTTGTACGGGCGCAGCCCCCACAGTACCTGGTATGAGCGCCAAATTCTCCATGCCTGCCCAGCCTTTTTCTACGCAGTGCATTACAAAATCATGCCAAATTTCTCCGCTTTGGGCTTTCACCCAAACGGTATCTTGGGTTTCTTCCACAATGCTGATGCCTTTGATTTGATTGACAAAGACCGTGCCTAAAAAATCTTTGCAAAAAAGAACATTGCTGCCTTGTCCTAAACATAAAAAAGGTTTTTCTGTTTTTGGCAATTCTTCAAGCAAGGTGTTTAAGCTGTGCAATGCAATAATATTTTTAGCTTGTGCATCTATGCCAAAAGTATGATAATTTTTGAGGTTTTGCATGATAGGTATTTTCCGACAAAGTACGCAATTTAGCGGTTTTTTTCCAAAGCTATGAAAAAAAATAAATGAAAAACTTGCCAAATAAAAAAGATTCCGTAAATTTGCAGTGTAGTTCAGAAGTTTTATCTGATTTATTTGTAGTTTGTCCCATAGTGTAACTGGCAACACGTCTGATTTTGGTTCAGAAGAGTCTAGGTTCGAGCCCTAGTGGGACAACAAAAAAAGACAAGAATATTCTTGTCCCATAGTGTAACTGGCAACACGTCTGATTTTGGTTCAGAAGAGTCTAGGTTCGAGCCCTAGTGGGACAACAAAACACGGTACAATTTGTGCCGTGTTTTTTTTTCGCCTTTTTGAATGAATTTTAGCCATTCTGTTTTTAAAATATTTACATTTTTTTAGCAAAAAATTGTAAAACGATAGAATTATTAACAAAAAATAAGATTTGTTTAACCAATAATTCCATTCAAAAGTTAAATAAAAATAAAAAAGTATAAAATTATTTTAGCACCATTAACTTTGTCCATTATTTTCAAATCACAAACGAAATGATGAACAATTTTAAACTAGAAAAAAGCCTGGCAGTTAGCTTGCTTAGCGTTACCACCCTTTTCGGCGTGGGATGCAAAAAACAAAAACCTGCACAAGCACAAACAGCTACGGGCGTGCAAAAAGGTGTAGCAGATTCTCAAAATCCAGCTTTGGCAGGAGCGCAGACATTGCTACAACACTTAGCGGATATGAACAATTATCTAACCACAGGCGTTGTTTCCCCTTATGTCTATGATTTTGCGTTCAATGATTTAACACGTTTTATGTATGATTTGTATCTTGCACCTCATAAACGCGCTGAAAAATCAGGCGATTTTACGGCTATGCAAGCAGATAACATGACGTTTATTCAGGGTAAAATGAAGGGTGACCATACAGGTGAGGTTTATTCATTTCATAGTTTTGCACCTATTCAAGGCTTGTCTGTTATTACAACAGATCAAAAACCAGGTTATTATTACCTAGGTAAGGCTAGAAATTTTATGGATCCAATGGATGGATTTACAACATATTTGGGTGTAGATTTTTATACACCAGGATTTGCTACAGAACCTACTTTAATGAAAACGGCAAGTTTTTCTGAAAAGGCTGGTGAAGAATTGTTAGCAAATTTATTTGTGGCGAAAAGAAAAGATACGGATTCTGGTAAAATGACCTGGGTAATTTTTAAATGGGAAAATACACAAGACCGAGAAGGAATATCTGTTATTAAAACTATGCCAGCGGATTTATTTGTAGATACTCCACAGTTAGTCTTGGCATCTGGACATGTATTTATTTTTAATTATGCGTATTCTAAAAATGGCATAACTATAAATCACCAAGCAGATTTGTACTCTGAAGATGTAAACAAAGCATTGTATCTTTCTACTGTTGATGCCAAGTCATTTAATGGTGAATATGTAATTGACTTAAAAGCAGACCCCGCAGCATCTGGTAAATGGACAACAATGAGAGATGGAATTATCTTTACAAAAAGCATGGATCATACTTCTTCCTGGGTTTACGCAGGTCCAGCAATTGCAGCAGTATTGGTTGTAGCTGCGACAGCTATTATATCTGGAGGAGCTATTCCAGCAGCATTGGCAGCGTTGGCACCAGAAGCTGCTACGGCACTGGGTGCAGGAGAAGCAGTTGAATTAACCGCCATAACTACAGAAGTAGCCGGTAGCTTAACAGCAGGGGCAACTGCCGCTGTAACAGCAGGGGCAACAACTTTCGGTGCCACAGCAGGTTTTTCAGCAGCCTTAGGCGCATTTGGCAGTGCTATGCTTACAGGACTAGCAACAAGTCCAGCTTGGATAGCAGGTGCTTTATCTAGCACAGCTCTTACTGGCGGTTTACTAACAAACTGGGCAGTGGGTGGTATTAAAGCAGGTAGCTGGGAAATGGATAAAACATCTATATATAGGGATCACTCTGGTTCTGGTTATCACCATTTAACAGCAGGACAAGAATACATACGTGTTCCACACAAAGGTAGCGATGGAGACTTATTTGTTTCTATCAATACTGGTTACACTTTTGATGAATCAACAACTACACGCCCAACTGTAAAACCTTATTATTTTATGTTTCAAGAGAAACCACACTGGAGTTTCTTAGATGCAAATGGTAATTATGATGCAAATCAACACATTCCAGACTGGAGTGAAAACATATGGGGCTTTGGCATGAAAAAATAAGCACCAAAAACTACAAAACCATAAACCCCAGCCGAAGGCTGGGGGTTTATTTGTGCCTTATTCAGAGGTCTTGCCATGGCAAGACCCTACCAGACCTGCGCACATTGTGCGTTTTACTCCGTGCGTAGCACGGGGATCAGAGATGCTTTTTTTCTGCTTCGCAGGCAAGACAGCCTAGCAATTACATCGCCTGCCGAAGGCAGAATAAAACAGGCTATGCCTGTTAAGCGAAAATAAGCCTTTGGGTCATTTCTAGCAAAAGTTCGTTCCAACTTGCACTTTGGTTGTTTACACCTTTGGATTTGAGGTCGTATTTGCGCAAAATGGCAATGGCATCAACGGCTTGTTTGGGGCTGTATTGCCCTGAGGCAATTTGGTAATCTCGAATTTGAAACGGTGCGATTTTCATCATAGCACACAATTCGGTTTGTGCTTTTTGTTTGTTGTAATGGTAAATCACCA
>CANHHI010000037.1 GCA_947460225.1 Flavobacteriales bacterium | reverse complement strand
GACGAAGTAGCCGTTTCTGAATGTTTGCTGATTTTACACAAATGGCGCAAACAAAATCATGGGTTAAACATGGACATGTACCCTTTGGCGGAAAAACTCAAAAAACAAATGCAATATGCCAACGATAGAAAATGTGCTTTTGTGCTTTTGCGAGGCGAAACAGAAAGGGCAGAAAATATTTTTATGCTTAAAAATATGCAGACAGGAGAACAAATAAAGCTCCAAGAAGCAGAAATTTTACCTTATTTAACAAAAATTAGGTAATCCGAGTAAAATAAAATAAATTTGCTGAGGAGTTTTGTTGCTATGGTGCTAAAAACAAAAAATAATAATTATCTAGTTACGGCATTTTTATTGATGCTGTTTGTGTTCTCGGGCGAAATATGGGCGCAATATCGCCCCTATTCTGCGTTTTACAATCTAAACCCAGCCATGCATAATCCTGCAGGCATGGGTACGCAAAATACGCTCTCAGGGTCTTTGTTTTACCGGGCACAAATGCTTGGCATTAAAGACGCACCACATTTTCAGGGCATGCAAATCACTTTGCCTATCAGCAATTTTTATATTGGTGTAAATTACCAAAGAAATGCAACCCGAGCCCAAGAAACCAATGAATTGGCAACAGATTTTGGGTATAAACTGAATTTATCTGTGGAAAACAAGCATGAACTCACTTTTGGCTTGGGCAGTGTTGTGAATTTAAATACCTACAAACCAAAATCATTTAATGTGCAGCACGCCTATGACCCTGTTTTTGAAAATACAGGCAAATTTAGCACACAAGCTATGTTCAATGTAAGACTAGGGCTTTGGTATGTGTTTAAAGATTTTTATGTTTCTTTATCTAGTCCGGGATTGCTCTACAACCACGTGGTGCAAAAAGATGGCAAATTTAATGGCAGAACCGATTTTAACTTTGCAAAAAGTCAGTTGTTTTTGCAAACGGGTTACAATGTCAATATCTCAGAGAATCTAAGCGTAGAATTTAATGTGAATTATAGATACAATGCGGGATTTCACAAGACGGACGTGCTGGCTTTGTTTAGAGTAAACGATATTGTGAGCTTGGGGGCTTATTACACCACCGTAGATCAAATGGGTTCTTGGCTGAGTGTGGAAATTGTAGAAGCCTTACATATTATGTACCATTTTGGTTTTGGCTTCAATCCGCTTTACTACGCCAGCAAAGGCACCCACGAAGTGGGATTGCTTTGGAAAGTGCCTAAACGCAACTTAATTGCCATAAAAAATTCACGTTTGACCAACTAGTTAAAAATATATGCAAGCAAGAAAAAATATTTATATTGTGTTGTTGATGCTGTTGGGCATTGGCTCCTTAAAAGCGCAATACTACGGAAAAGAAGCCGAAGCGGTGATACTTTTTGACGCTGGCAGAACAAAAGAAGCGGCTAAAATATATGCTGAACTTGCCAAAAGCTATGAAAACAAGACCAAACCCAATCAGGTGGATTTGTATCAGCGGTATTGCAAGCAATTGGCGACTTGCTACAAAAAATTGCACAATTACAAAGAAGCCCTCGCTTGGCTAAAAATATATTTAGAACAGCGCACAGACGATTTAGATGCCAAAATAGAATACGCCGAATTGCTCAAAATGGACGAACAGTACGAGCAGGCTTATGGGGTTTATGTGTCTTTGGCGCAAGAATATAAAACCAATCGCACACTCAAAAAACGCATTTCGGGCATTAAATGGGCAATAGAACATTTAGATAGCACCCGAAACGCAAAAGTGTATAAAACCGAGCTGCAACTCAATGACAATCTAGGTTTTTCCATTGCGCAAGACTCCTTATTTGCGTCTTTTCCCTTGGATAACAACCCTAAAAAAACGCCTACTTATCTGATAAAAAGAGCGCATATTCAAGATTCTTTACGTGTTGGGCAACCTGTTTTATTGCCTTTGGGCAAAAACTTAATAAACGCAGGCGCACCTACATTCAGTGCAGATAAACAAGAAATTTTTTACAGCACGGTGGACGATAAAAAATATTTTTTTGATGGCATTGCGGTTATGGGTAACACCGATAACAAGCAAGTCAGCAATAACTTGAAAATTGTTTATAGCAAGAAAATGGATAACGGCAAGTGGAGCGACCCTTCAGTGCTTCCGTTTTGCAATCCAAACAACAATTATACGCACCCTTTTTTGACCAAAGACGGCAAAAAATTGTATTTTGTATCCGATGAAAACAATAAATTTAAGGCTTACGATATACATGTGTCCAAACGCAACGGCGATGATTGGTCTCAGCCTAGAAAGCTAGATACAAACGTAAACAGCGAAAGAACCGAGATGTTTCCTTTTCTGTACAAAGGTTACCTGTTTTTTTCCTCTTATGGCAGAGAAAATTTTGGCGGTGCGGACGTGTTTAGAGCCAAAGCACTAGAAAACGATAAATTTGAACGTGCCGAAAATTTAGGCAAACCCATCAATTCCAGCAAAGATGATTTTGGTTTGTTTTTAACCGACTCAACCAAGGGCTATTTTGTCTCCAATAGAGATGACGAAAACGGCAAAGACGATTTGTATTATTTGCGTGTTTACGGTTTAGGCTTAACGGACGATGCGCTAGCTTACAAAGAAGTACAGATGTCCGATTCTTTAAAGGCAAAAAAGAAAGAACGCATGCTGGCGATTTCAACGTATGATAAAAAATCTTTGGAGCAAGTCAAAGACTTAGATGTACAGTTGTACGAAAAGAAAAATGATGGCAAAGATAGCGTGCGCATCAAAGACGGCATTAGCACCAACGAAAAAGGCGAAACTGTCTTTAAAATAGACAAAACCAAGGAGTATTCTTTGGTGATAGACGACCAAGGCAAAGCCGATGGGAAAAAATACATTCCCTCGGTGAACAACATGAATAAAGACCAAGTGGTCGTGCTTGTTGATGATCCAAGAAAACCAGATTTAGCCCTTAAACAGCAAGATATAGAATCCAAATTAGCCATTAAAGACACCAGCAAACACCAGCTTTTGTTTTTTGACTTTGATAAATTTGATTTATTGGAATTGGAAAAAATAAAATTGCAAAAAGTGGTTAAAGAACTTTCCCAAGATGTGAAAAGTTTTGTGTTGTTGGAAGGGCATGCGGATTCCAGAGGTTATGATTGGTACAATGACAATTTATCACGCCGCAGAGTGCTTTCAGTGGTGCAATTTTTAGAAAGTAAAGGCATTTATAGAAACCGTGTGTTTTTTTCCTTTTTCGGCAAGCGAAAATTGCTTTCCGCTGACAATGAAGACGTAAACAGGCGTGTAGAAGTAAAAATTGTGTATAGAAAATAAAACCACATCATAAAACATGAAAAAAATAACGCTATTTTTAGCTTTGCCTTTGTGCATACTGGCGCAAAACGCAACAAGCTACCCCAACACGCCTAAAATACCAACCGAGCAACATTATTTTGACAAAACCATTGTAGAAAACTATGCTTGGCTAGAACAAGATACCGCAAAAGAAGTTATTGCTTGGACAGAGGCGCAAAATCAAAAAACAGATGCTGTGCTTTTGGAAATTCCTTATTATGAGGATTTGCAAAACCGCTTGGTAGAACTCTACGACTATCCACGTGTGAGTGTGCCAAAAATGATAGGCGATTTTTGGTTTCTCAGCAGAAATACTGGTTTACAGAGCCAATCGGCTATCTATTACTATAAAGAAAAACAGGGCGAAAAATTATTTGCCGATGCCAATGTCATTCACAACGGCGTGCCTTATACGATTGATGTGCTTAGTGCATCAAAAAATAAAAAATATGTGCTTTTGGAATTGCACCACGCAGGTTCGGACTTTTCCGATTTGCAAATCAGAAACTTGGCAGACAACAGCATTTTAGCGGATAAAATCACAAAACTAAAATTCCCTTCGCCTGTTTGGTACAAAGACGGATTTTTTTATAGCAAGTTTCCAAAACCCAAAGGTTCTGAACTGACTGAAATCAATGAATACCAAAGCATTTATTACCACAAAATAGGCACAGACGAAAGTCAAGATGAATTGATTTATCAAAATTTAGAAAAGCCTTATCGCTACCACTATGCTTGGGCTAGCGAAGAAGCGGAATTGATGGTGATTTATGCCAAAGACGGCACTGCTAGCGGGAGTATATTTCTAAAAAACCTCAAAGACCCCAAAGCAAAACTAGACGTTTTGGTGTCCAATGAAACTGGCGAAAGCCGTATTGTGGGCTATAAAAATGGCAAAATTTACCTCTACACCACCCAAAATGCACCCAATGGCAAACTGGTGGCTATTGACGCCAAAAATATAAACAACAGGCAAGATATTATCCCCGAAGGAGAAAATGCTTTACAAAACGTAACCAAGGCAGGTGGAAAGTTATTTGCACATTATGTGGAAAATGCGCAGAATGTAGTCTATGCCATGGATTACAACGGAAAAAACATCACGCCAATTATATTAAAAGAACCCGGCACTTTGGAAGGTTTTCAAGGCAGTGATGCGCAAAATTTGGTGTATTTTTCGTTTAGTTCTATCACAAAACCACTCACTGTGTATAGCTATAACACAAAAACACAAGAAATTAAACCCTTTGAAGAGCCTAAACACGCATTTAATCCAGATGATTACTATACCGAGCAAGTTTGGTTTAACAGCAAAGATGGCACCAAAGTGCCTATGTTTGTGGTGCATCGCAAAGATATTGTGAAAAATGGCGAAAATCCAACTTTGGTGTATGGTTACGGCGGTTTTAATATCAGCATTACCCCAAAATTTGATCCAGGAATGATTGCGTTTTTGGAACAGGGTGGTGTGTATGTGGTCGTAAATTTACGAGGAGGTGGAGAATTTGGGGAGTCTTGGCATCAACAAGGCACAAAAATGAATAAACAAAATGTGTTTGACGATTTTATTGCCGCCGCCGAGTATTTAATAGATATGGGCTACACCAATCCCAAAAAATTAGCCATAGAAGGGCGTTCCAACGGAGGTTTGTTGGTGGGTGCGTGTATGACACAGCGTCCAGATTTGTATGCAGTGGCTTTTCCTGTGGTGGGCGTTTTGGATATGCTCAAATATCAAAACTTTACCATTGGTTGGGGCTGGATTCCTGAATATGGCGTAGCAAGTGAAAGTGTAGAAATGTTTGAATACCTATTAAAATATTCTCCTTTGCACAATGTGCGTGATAAAAAATATCCTGCTACGCTCATTTATACCGCAGACCACGATGACAGAGTAGTGCCTTTACATTCTTTTAAGTTTGCAGCAACTTTGCAAGCTAGTCAACAAGGCGATTTGCCAGTGGTTTTGCGTGTGGCTAAAAATGCAGGACACGGCTCAGGAAAACCAACCGAAGGAAAAATAAAAGAACGTGCAGAGCGCATTGCTTTCATGCTTTGGTACATGGGCTACAAAAATTTGCCCCATAACCTACGTGAAAATAATGTAAATAATTTAGAAATTATTGCAAAATAATTATTAACTTTGTACTAAAATTATGATATTCACCTAATTCTATTTTTTGTATGCAATTGTTTTCTAAAATGGGTGTTTTTTACGATGCGGGATATTTCTCTTACGCACAAACACACTACTACACGCAGAAAAGAGGCTGGCTTATTTTTGACCCCATACACCGTTTATTGGAGAATTGGGCAAATGATATGCAACTTGACACGACAAACCCAGAAATAAAACTTGTTTCTGCATTTTGGTTTGAAGGTATCAGGCACGCTAGGGAGATTCAAAAGATCAATCACCTAGAAATTGAAAGAAATAGGCATATTGACCTATTGAGGGCGGGCATAGATTTGCGCTTTTTTCACCTGAGTGAAAAAGTTTCCACCAAAGGCGTGGACGTGATGTATGCTAGCGAGGTAATCTACCAAAGTATCGTGCAAAACTTGGATATTGTTGTGATTGTAAGTGGAGACGGCGGTTTAGTGCCACTGGTTCAAACTTTGCAAAAACTTGGTAAAAAAGTGTTGATGTTCCATTTTGAGTACGAAACAGAGGAAAGAAAACAAAAAGCAAGTTCCAAACTGATGAATGTTTGTAACGGAAATCTACTGTTTTCAGATGCCGAAATAGACCCACGTTATGCGGATATTTGCGATAGTGCATTTAGAAAGCTAGACCACACCGAACATGTTTAGATAAAGTATATGAAACACAACATCAGCAATGCGCATAATCTCATTCCCTGGTGTCCGGTTCAAAAACAAATAAACTGGCAAAGACATAATATGTGCCTTTTGTTTAGTAATACATGCCATGATAATATCATGGCATTTTTTGTGTTTAAAAAAATTAACCAAGCCTATGGCGAAATGTTTTATCGCAAAGCAGTTTTTTGCAAGGTGAAATCTGAAACCCAGAACATACATTTAGTATGTGAGGATTAGAAGATAAGCATTGTGAAAAAATGCAAAGCGAGAAGGCATTTCGCTTGGGCTTAAAACCTCATAAATCATTCATTATGCGTAAAGAACATGACTTTTTAGGAGAGTTGGAACTGCAAGACCACCTCTATTATGGCGTACAAACCCATAGAGCCTTGCAAAACTTCAACATCACAGGGATTGCAATATCCCAAGAACCTTTGTTTATCAAGGCTATGGCTTTGGTGAAAAAAGCAGCGGCACTTGCCAACCACGATTGTGGTATTTTGAGCAAGGAGAAAACAGAGGCGATTGCCCATGCAGCGGATAGAATTTTACAAGGAGAGTTTATAGACCAATTTGTGTCTGATATGATACAAGGCGGTGCAGGTACTTCTTGCAACATGAACGCCAACGAAGTAATTGCAAACGTTGGATTAGAGTTTATGGGGCACAAAAAAGGAGAATATGAACACTTGCACCCCAATAACGATGTGAACTGCTCACAGTCCACCAATGATGCCTACCCTACTGCATTTAGATTGGCTTTGTATCAGAAAATAGGCATTTTTATAGAATCACTCAAATTATTGCAACAAGCCTTTGCTGAAAAAAGCAAAGAGTTTAATCAAGTGCTTAAAATGGGTAGAACGCAATTGCAAGACGCTGTGCCTATGACTTTGGGCGCAGAATTTAAAGCCTTTGCCACCACCTTGGGCGAAGATGTAGAACGCATGCAAGAAGCACAAAGATTGGTTACGGAAATCAACATGGGTGCTACGGCAATCGGAACGGGCATCAACGCACCAGAGGGCTATGCCCAAAAAGTAACTGCCCATTTGGCAAAAATCAGCGGTATTCCCGTAAAACTTGCGCCCGATTTGATTGAGGCAACGGTGGACACAGGAGCTTATGTACAAATTTCTGGCACACTCAAACGTTGTGCGGTGAAATTGTCTAAAATCTGCAACGATTTGCGTCTTTTGTCGTCTGGACCGAGAACGGGCTTTGGCGAAATCAATTTGCCTGCCTTGCAACCGGGTTCTTCTATTATGCCAGGTAAAGTAAATCCAGTAATCCCCGAAGTGGTCAACCAAACTTGTTTTTATGTGATTGGCGCAGACATGACCATTACCATGGCAGCAGAAGCGGGACAATTGCAACTCAACGTGATGGAACCCGTAATTGCCTTTAGCCTATTTACCAGTTTGAGTTATATGACCAACGCTTGCCACGCTTTGACCGACAAATGCGTAAAAGGAATTACCGCAAATGTGGAAGCCTGCAAGGAAAAAGTGATGAACAGCATTGGTATTGTTACGGCTTTAAATCCGATATTGGGCTATGAAATTTGCGCAAGCATTGCACGTGAGGCACTGCAAAGCGGAAAATCGGTGCATCAGATTGTGGTGGTAGAAAAAAAATACATCACCCAAGAAAAATGGAACGAGGTGTTTTCTATGGAAAACCTGATCAATCCAAAATTCATTCAGTAAAAAATAAAAACTATAAAACCTAAAACCATGAAAACCAACATTTTTACCTCGGCAATTTTAGTGGTTGCCATCAGCTTTCAAGGCGTTTTTGCCCAAAAGCCACGTGTAACCGTTTTGGCAACAGGCGGAACCATTGCAGGCGCAGGCACGCAAAGCACTTCATCGGCGTATCAAGCGGCACAATTGCCCATTGACAATTTGCTCAATGCCGTGCCAGAAATACACAATATTGCAACCCTAAAAGGCGAACAAATATCGCAAGTGGGTAGCCAAGACATGAGCATAGACATCTGGCTAAAATTGGCAAAAAGAATTCAAGAACTTTTTGACCAAAATCTTACCGATGCAGTAGTCATAACACATGGCACAGACACCCAAGAAGAAACGGCGTATTTTTTGAATTTAGTATTAAAAACAGCAAAACCTGTGATTTTGGTTGGGGCTATGCGTAGTAGCACTGCCATTAGCGCAGACGGACCTAGAAATTTATTCAATGCCGTAACTGTTGCCGTAGATACTGCGAGCATGGGTAAAGGTGTATTGGTGGTGATGAACGACAAAATCATCAGTGCCAGAGACGTTACCAAAACGCACACCACAGCCGTAGAAACTTTTAAAGGTGGTGGCTTTGGTCCAGTGGGTTGTGTGGAAGACGGACAAGTATTTTTCAACTACGATATTACCAAAAAACACACCTCTGCAACAGCTTTTGACATTCGCAAAATAAATGCCTTGCCAAAAGTGGAAATTGTGTATGGCTATGCGGACGCTTCGCCGATTGCTATTCAAGCCTTGATGAAAAATAAAGTAGCGGGCATTATAGTGGCTGGCGTAGGCAATGGCAATTTTAACAAAGCCCTTGGCGAGCAAATCAAATTGGCTACCAAAGCTGGCGTTTCCGTGGTACGTGCTTCACGTGTGGGTAGCGGTAGGGTGAGCCTAAACGTGGAAGTAAACGACACAGAATTTGGCACGCTGGTGAGCGAAGACTTGAACCCGCAAAAAGCAAGAATTTTGCTCATGCTAGGTTTGTCTCAAAATATGAGCCGAGAAGACTTGCAAAAATTATTCTTTACATACTAGACTTATGGTTATTCTTCAATTTTTGCTGTTGTTGGTGTTTATCCTCATTGGCGCACGGTTGAGTGGGATAGGCATGGGCTTGATGGGTGGCTTAGGCACAGCGGTGATGGTGATTGGCTTTGGTTTAAAGCCAGCCACCCCACCCATTGATGTGATGCTCATGATTTTTTCGGTAGTCAGTGCCGCCGCTGCCATGCAGGCAGCAGGTGGCATGGATTATTTGGTGCAACTCGCTGAAAAGATATTGCGCAAACACCCCGAAAAAATAAGTTTCTTAGGACCTTTGGTAACCTACATTTTTACCTTTTTAGCGGGCACAGCGCATATCAATTACTCCATTTTGCCTGTCATTGCGGAGGTAGCCACCAAAAAACGCATCAGACCAGAAAGAGCCTTAGGCATGGCGGTTATTTCCGCACACCTTGCCATTACGGCGAGCCCCATTGCAGCTGCAACCGTAGCTTTGCTCGCTTTATTGAGTCCCATGGGCTTGGATTTAAGCGATGTGCTCAAAGTAGCAGTTCCTGCCACGCTGATTGGCACCCTTGTTGGTTCTTGGGTTTCTTCTAAATTGGGCAAAAACCTCCATGAAGATCCTATATTTTTGGAAAAATGCAAAGACCCCGTTTTCGCCGCTGAACTCAAAGCACTGGAAGAAAACGAAGGCAAAGTGCAAGAACTCAAAAAAGGAGCTAAAACTGCCGTGGCAATTTTTGGTATAGCCGTTTTGTCGGTGGTGATTTTTGGTTCTTTTCCAGAAATAAGACCTAGTTTTATGTTGGGTGAGGAATTGCGCAAAGTAAGCATGGCGGAAATCATAGAAATGCTGATGCTTTCTGCGGCGGCACTGATGGTTTTAAGCACCAAAACAAGTTCCGCAGAAGTTGCCAATGCAAGCCTGTTTAAAGCAGGTAGCAATGCGGTGCTGTCTATCTTTGGCGTGGTTTGGATGAGCGATACCATTATTCAAGGAAATTTTGGCTTTATTCAAGCACAACTCGGCACTTTGGTGCAAAGCTACCCTTGGACTTTTGCCTTTGCCTTGTTTATCCTCTCCATGCTCTTATTTAGCCAAGCGGCTACCGTGCGTGCTTTGATGCCACTGGGTATTTCCCTAGGCATTCCCATGCCATACTTGCTGGCTATGTTTCCTGCGGTAAATGGGGATTTTTTCATTCCCAGCTACCCTACCCTTTTGGCGACCATTAGCTTTGACAGAACAGGCAGTACAAGCATTGGCAAGTACTTGTTTAATCACAGTTTTATGATACCCGGGCTTGTGGGCGTGGGCGTAAGCGTGCTGGCAGGTTTTCTGCTGGTAAGTTTGATGTATTAACAGGCATAGCCTGATTTAATCTGCTTCGCAGGCAAGATATTCCAGCTATTACAAAGCCTGCACCGCAGGTGCAGATGAAAACGGACATTGTACGCAAACCCCCAGCCTAAGGCTGGGGGTTGCTGTTGTTCTTCCACGAACGTATCAATATAGATACTTGCTACTGCTGGCTAATCATTATCGTAAACCGATTTGCTTGAAAATCCTCTGCCGTATTTTCTAAAACCATCGGGGTGGTTTATCACGTCATAGCGGATATAAGCCTCCTCGCCCGTTGAAATATCATAGAGCAAAGCACACTGACCTCTAAAATACAAAGGCGCCTTCGTCCAACGAGATAAAACATTCGGCGGGGCATGGAAATTATAAGCCTTGCCATAACTTTGAACCTCCTCCAACGTATTCACAATGGCGAAAATACCAACATAGAGCTTGTCTTTTTCTATCACCTTGATTAAATACCTATCCGCTCGCCAATTGTAATTCAAACGAAAACGACCATCGTTGTTGCTGGTAGCATGCTCGCCGTGCGTGAGCAAACCATCATCAAACCTATGCCATTTGCCATTTTGAAAACCATGAATGCCATAAAAAGACTCATCAGCAGACATGCGGCGAGACATTTCATAGTCTTCTCTGCTAATCACCGCATCAGTCCAAATCTTGATATTTTCTCGGTTCTTTTTCAGCAAAGGCAAAAGCTCCGCAATCACCAAAGGCTTACCGCCCCACGTGCGCTGATACGCAAACTTGGTTTTCTCCACAACCTCCTGCATTGGCAAGCTATACGCATAAGCATATTCGTAAAAGTAATGCGCCAAGTAAGCCATGCCTGCCACTAAGAGTGCAAAAAGCAAGCCCATGGTTTCATTTAAACCCTTAGCAGGTTCTGTAACAAAGGTAAAACCTGCAATGTTGTAGCGATTGCAATTACAAACCAAATTACAACTTACGCCTACATAAAACACAGATGCAAACACGATAGCAAATCCCTCGCTTTTTGCCAAAATGGAATAACCTATAACTACACACCACAGTAAATTTGCAACAACAATTGCAATAGAAACGCCTAACACATAACCCATTAAAGAATTCACCACGGCAAATACCAATACCCCTATAATATTAGATAGTGGTTGCGCCGTAAGTCTTAAAAATGCTTTTAATCCTATGTAATTGGCAATGCCATATAAAATAATACGCAGAGCAATTAGTGGAAAGCGTGATGAAAATTCTATCTTTTCTGCCGCAGTACCTAGAAAAAACCCAATTAACAAAGATAAAGATGTGATGAAAATAAAAGCAAGCCTAGCTCCTTTTTTATCCTGCACAATATTTGCCCAATCCGTTTTTACATTATCTACTGCTTTTTGCCAACTTCCCGAAACAATTGCATAAAACAAAAGGCTCAAAGAAAGATACACGGAAATATCTAATACAAATCCCATGTACTCATGTTGCTCAAATAGCCTATAAACTATTTTATTGGCAATATTCATACCCACGATGCTAAGCACCCCTACGCCGAGTTTCCACCAGTTTTTTTTCTCTAAATTTTTCATAATTCATTAGATTTAATAGTTTATAAAACATTTAGAAAAAACGACGACAACCATTATCACAAGGTCCTGCTTCATTAGGTGTTCTAGGTGTAAAACCTACCGTTGGCATTGTAGCCTCTATCATTTTCTGCACATTCACCGTTTGCACCGTGCTGGTTTTTCCTTTTCCGCCTTTTATGCTGGTCAGATTTGGCTTTTTCGCTTGAATGTTATCCACT
>CANHHI010000036.1 GCA_947460225.1 Flavobacteriales bacterium | reverse complement strand
TTTTTTTGCCACCTAAACACCAGTCCAAAACCTAGTGCTACTAGAGCCATGCCCAGCATCAAACTTTGGTAAATGCCTAAAAGTCCGTATTTTGGGGCTAGGAAATTTGCCAAAGGTAAGGCAAGCAAAATATAGGCAAAAAAACCTACAAAAGGCGTATAAAAAGTTTTTTGCATGGCTTTGAGCCCAGCATTGAATTGCATTTGCACAGCGTCTATCCATTTGAGGGCAAAAGCCCATGGCAACACTTGATATGCCAAAGCGAGCATATCGGTATTTTCTTTTTTCTTGGCGAAAAAATAGACCCAAGACTCCCCAAAAGGAAAGAGCAAACAGGCAAAAATGCTTAAAAATATAGCGCACAAACCCAATGCGGTTTTTAAGGTTTGCGTGAGTAGCGTTTTATTGTTTTCTTGAAAATGCTTTGCCATGCGCAAGCTAGACGCCACGCCAATGGCGTTGATGCCCTTAAACACAAAAGCCATAATGTGCATGATAATATAATGCGCAGCCACTGCATCTGCTGAAACCTCTAAGCAAATAAAAGTAACCAAATAAAACAAACCCGCCTCTAAAAAGCCATAAACTCCGCTGGGTAGTGCCGTTTGCCAAACTTTCTGTAAGCGCACATCTATGTTTTCCAATTTGGGCAATTTTTGAAATAAATATGCCAAAACTTGACGAATGTCCTTGTTTTGCAAGAGTAAAAAAAGCAATACCACATCTTCCACCACTTGACTGAGCAAGGTTGCCCAAGCGGCACTTTGTATGCCGTAATCCGCCACCCAAGTGTAAAGCAAAAATAAATGCAAACCCTGCGACAACAAAACCGCTAGTGCAATTTTATAAAATGCCAAATATGCCTCCGCCAGTCTTTTGAGGGAAACAAAAAGCATCAAAGTAAAAGCGCAAAAAAGCCTTATAGAAAGGTAATTTTGTGCTTCTATAATCAATTCTGGGGATTTTTTCAATATGCTTAAATGAGGCAAGCAAAGCCATATCACATAGGCAATCAATAAACCCAAAAAGGCGTGCAAAGCCAGCCCTCTTCTAAAAACCTGCGCACTCATGGCGGGTGCGTTGTTTGCGTGGAGTTTAGCCCGCACAAGCATGGGCGAGAGCACCGTAGATGCGCCTATGCCTAGAAAAATCAACACAAAAAACAAACTATTCGCCACCGAAATTGCGCCAATGCCCCTCGTGCCCAGTGCTTGTCCGATAACTACGCCATCAAAAAAGGCAAATAAACTCTGACTAAGCCCTGTTAAAAACAAGGGCATGGCGTATTTGAGGAGCGTTTTTGCTTCTGTTTGATAGGTTTGTGTCATTATTTTAGCAGGGCAAGTTTTTTAACCTTTTGCTCAAATCGCCACCAAAGTAGAAAAGCGGCAATAATTAAACCTATGCCCAAGCCCCACCAAGCCCCCAATGCGCCAAATTTAAATACATAGCCCAATAAATATGCCAAAGGCACGCCTACAAACCAATAACAAATCACGGCAAGCACAGATGGAATTTTAGTGTCTTGTATGCCACGTAAGGCGCAACTCATCAAAAATTGTATGGTATCAAAATACTCAAAGAAAACTGCCCACAACACCGTAACCGATGCAATGGCAAGGGTTTGTTCGGTGAGTGCGCCGTCTAATGTGGCATCTAAAAACAGGGCACTCACTTGCCTGTTGAATATGGCTATCAGCGCAATAATACCCGTTTCCAACACAAAAACGCTGTACATATTGTGCCGAACGAGTTTTATCATGGTGCCATAATCTTTTTGTCCAAATAAATTGCTCACCTGAATTTGGGTGGCGAGTGCCACGCCGTACGCAATGGTAAAGGGAAACAAAATAATTTGAAAACTAATTTGATACGCAGCAACGTCAGCGGTAGAAACCCAACTGCATATAAACGTAGCCACATGAAAAGCCCCCGCTTCCGAAAATAAATGCAAGCCAGAAGGGAAGCCCAAAGCTGATAATTTCTTAAACCAAAACAAAGAAATTTTTTCCTTGCGGAACATGTTGAGAATTTTACGGGTTTCTGGATTTTTGCGCATGAGCCAAAAAAGATGCACAGCCATCATAATGCTGGTGAACACCGTGGAAAAAGCCACGCCATAAACGCCCAAAGACGGAAATATCCAAAAACCTTTTACCAAAGCCACATCTAAGAAAAAATTCCAAATATTTGCCGTTAAAACTGTTATCATCAAAGGTTTAGTGTAAGACATGCCTTCGCAAAGTCTCTCCAAAGCTATAAAAACCATAATGGGGAACAAGGTAAACAAACGCAAGCCCAAATAATCTTTGCAATAATTTTTTACTGCTTCGGGTTGGTCTAGCAAATCTACTAGCCACAATAGATTGAGCATGAGCACATTTAAAATCAGTGCCAAAATCAAACAAAACCAAAAACCATTTTTAAATACTTGGCTAATTTTTGGATAATCTTTTTGTCCATGCGCTTCTGCCACCAAGGACGTAACAGCCGTGGAAGAGCCAAAAGCCAAAAAGCTGATGATAAAATAAAAACTATTGGCGAGCGCAACGCCTGCAAGGGGTTCTGTGCCTAGGTAATTGCCCACCACGTAGTTATCGGTAACGCCCATGAGAATATGCCCAAAAGCGGCAATGGTTGCCGCATACGCCAGTGAAAAAGTGTTTTTAAAATTGTGTATGTGTTTTTTTAGTCCCATATTTTTTTTGTTAATTCAGCAATACTTTTAAATTGCCTGTAAATAATTTAATAGCAATGGCAAGCAATATCAAGCCAAATAATTTTTTCATCACCGCACTGCCCCCTGCGCCAATAAATTGTTCAATTTTTTTGGTGGATTTAAGCACAAAATATACCAAAATCATGTTTAGCACAATTGCCAAAGCAATGTTTACGGTTTCGTGTTGGGCTTTGAGCGAAACAATGGTGGTCATAGAGCCCGCACCCGCAACAAGTGGAAAAGCAAGTGGCACAATGGACGGGTCTTGTGGAGATTTTTCTGATGAGGCTGGTGTAGAAATGCTAAAATCTAAAACCATTTCTAAGGCAATAAAAAAGAGTATAAATGAGCCTGCCACAGCAAAAGAACGTATGTCTATGCCTATCAAATGCAAGACGCTTTCCCCAAAAAACAGAAAACCGAGCATAATGCCCGTGGCAAAAATAGCCGTTTTTTTGGCGTTTATATTCTTGCCAAACTTGCGCTGCACCTCAATAATCACGGGGATATTACTCAAAACGCCGATGATGGCAAACAGCACCATAAAACACGATGCAAACTCTTGCCAATTCAAGCCTTGCCAAATATTTTGAAAAAATTGCATAAAACAATGAACAAATTTATCTACAAATATAAGATTTTTTCTAACTTTACCCTAAAATTGATGCAAAAAATTCCCGCAAAATTGTTGTTGCAGGGCAGACTTTTCACAAAAGAAAGTCTGGAAACTATTGCTATGCCTTTGCTTCAAGATTTTTTGCAAACGCTTTGGCAAGACAAAAAAAGTATTTTTGTACAAACTTCTGGAAGCACGGGAACGCCTAAAATGATAGAAGCTCCAATAGCTAGCCTTTGCCATTCGGCACGAGCCACTTTGGCGTTTTTTGATTTAAAAAAAGGCGATAAAGCCCTGCTTTGTTTGCCTTTGGATTTTATTGCTGGCAAAATGATGGTTTTGCGTGCTGTGTTGGGCGAACTAGATTTGTATGTGCAAGAACCCAGCGCAAATCCGCTCAAAAACATAGATTTTGACATGGATTTTGCCGCTTTTACCCCTTTGCAAATCCATCAAATGCTTTTGGAAAATCCAGAAAAAATAAGTTTAATTAAAAAAATAATCATCGGCGGGGCAGCATTGGACAAAAAAAGCGAAGAAATATTACGTAGGCAAAAGGACTGTCAAATTTTTGTAAGCTATGGCATGACGGAAACTTTTTCGCATGTTGCGCTTAGGCAAATTGCGCCAAATCATCAAGATTTTTACACGGCTTTAAAGGGTGTTACTTTTTCAAAAAACGCAGAAAATTGTTTAACTATCCATGCGCCAAACTTGGTAGAAAAACCTTTACAAACCAATGATGTGGTGGAAATTTTAAACGAAAAGCATTTTATTTGGAAAGGGCGCAAAGATTACGTCATCAACAGTGGAGGCATCAAAATACACCCCGAAGAACTAGAAGACAAACTTAGCACTTTTCTCGCTTGTCCTTTTTTTATTGCCAAAGTGGCAGATGAAAAATTTGGTGAATGTGTGGTGCTCATTTTGGAAAGTGCGCCTTTGGATAATTTACCGTACCTTTATGAAAAAGCGGGTTTAATGGCTTATCAAAAACCCAAAAAAGTGTATTATCTGGAAAAATTTAATTACACGGAAAATGGCAAAATAAACCGCATAGAAACTGTAAAAAAATATATAAAACAATGAAACGCATTTTAATCACTGGCGGAGCGGGATTTCTCGGCTCACACCTAGCAGAACGCTTGCTCAAAGAGGGCAATCATGTGATTGCTTTGGACAATTTTTTTACAGGAAGCCGTGCCAATGTGCTACATTTGCTGTCTAATCCATACTTTGAGCTCGTGCGCCATGATGTAACCCAGCCGTATTTTGCAGAAGTTGATGAAATCTATAATTTGGCTTGCCCTGCCTCGCCTGTGCATTACCAGTACAATCCCATTAAAACCATTAAAACCTCGGTTTTGGGTGCGGTCAATATGCTGGGCTTAGCCAAAAGGGTCAATGCAAAGGTTTTTCAAGCCTCTACCAGCGAGGTGTATGGCGATCCAGCCGTACATCCACAAGTGGAAAGCTATTGGGGCAACGTAAACCCCATTGGTATTCGTGCTTGCTACGATGAAGGCAAACGCTGTGCGGAAACTTTATTTGTCAGTTATCATGCGCAAAACAAAGTAAACATAAGAATTGCACGCATTTTCAATACCTACGGACCACGCATGGATATTGGCGACGGTAGGGTGGTGTCTAATTTTATTGTGCAAGCCCTGCAAAACAAACCCATTACGGTTTATGGTAAAGGCGAGCAAACACGTAGTTTTTGTTTTGTCAGTGATTTAATTGAAGGTTTTATTCGTTTGATGCATGCGCCTGATACCTGCACTGAACCTGTAAATTTGGGTAATCCAGGGGAATTTACTATTTTGGAATTGGCAGAAAAAGTCATCAAATTGACAGGCTCAAAATCGCAAATTGTCTATGAACCTTTGCCACAAGACGACCCCATGCAGAGAAAACCCAACATTGAAAAAGCGCAATCGCTCTTGCAATGGCAACCCAAAATTCAATTGGAAGAAGGCTTAACGCAAACCATACAATATTTTGAAGAAAAATTAAAAGCCCAAAAAGCATGAACAACATTTTAGACAAAGCCCAAACGTGGACAAAAGCACCTTTTGACCAAGAAACCCAACAAGCCGTTCAAAAACTCATTGACGAAAATCAATACCAAGACGCATTTTACACCGATTTGGAATTTGGCACAGGTGGACTTAGGGGCATTATGGGGCTAGGCACAGCCCGCATCAACGCTTATACCCTAGGGCAAACCACGCAAGGCTTGGCAAATTATTTGCAAGCAAAATATCCCAATGCGCCCATTAAAGTGGCGATTTGCTACGACAGCCGAAACAACAGTGCCCATTTTGCAGATTTGGTGAGCTCGGTGCTTTCCGCCAATGGCATTGCGGTTTTGTGTAGCCAAGCCGTTAGACCCACACCTATGCTTTCTTTTTTGGTGCGCCATGAAAACGCACAAGCAGGTATTGTGATTACAGCCTCGCACAACCCAAAAGAATACAATGGTTATAAAGTTTATGCCAGCGATGGTGCGCAAATGGTGCCACCCGATGATAAAATTTTAATACAAGCGGTTCGGGCGGTAAAAACAGAAAATATTGCCTGGCAAAAAAATGCAAATTTAATTCAATACACAGATGCCAGCCACGATGAGGCTTATTTAGCAAGTATTTTAAACCTTTGCCCTGTTGAAACAAACAGTAAAAAAGACATAAAAATCACCTACACGCCTTTGCATGGTTCAGGCATAACACTCTTGCCAAAACTTTTAGCCAAAGCTGGATTTACGCACTTAGATATTGTGCAAGCCCAAGCAGATTTAAACGGAGATTTCCCAACGGTTTCCTACCCAAATCCAGAGGAAACCGAAGCCATGAAAATGGCACTCTTGCAAGCGGAAAAAAATCAATCCGATTTGGTGTTTGGTACAGACCCAGATGCAGACAGGCTTGGCGTTGCTGTGCGCAATAAAGAAGGCAATTTAGAGCTCCTCAATGGCAATCAAATTGCTTGTTTGCTTGCTTATTATATTTTATCCAGCAAAAGGGAGGCTGGCAATTTGCCCGAAAATGGGTTTTTGTGCAAAACCATTGTAACCACCGAATTGCTCACGGAAATTGCGCATTATTTTGGCGTGGAAATGGTGCAAACCCTTACGGGTTTCAAATGGATTGCCGAGCAAATTCGTTTGCGTGAGGGTAAGCAAATTTACTTGTTTGGTGGAGAGGAATCTTATGGCTACTTGACGGGCGACAAAGTGCGAGATAAAGACGCTTTGTCTTCAGCATTTTTGTTTGCAGAGATGGCGGTATGGGCAAAAGAACAAGGCAAAACCGTATATGATTTGCTATTGGAAATTTATCAAAAAATAGGTTTTTTCTGGGAAGATTTGGTTTCTCTAACCTTGCAAGGACAAGAGGGGGCAAAAGAAATTCAAGAGATGATGCAAAAAATGCGCCAAAATCCGCCAAAAGTATTGGCAGGCGAAACCGTTTTGCAAACCAAAGATTATCAAAACCAAACGGTTTTAGATGAAAATGGGCAAATTACGGCGCATTTAAACTTGCCAAAATCCGATGTGTTGCAGTTCATTTTGCAAGACGGCAGTGTGCTGACTGTTCGTCCTTCGGGCACGGAACCCAAAATAAAATTTTATTGCAGTGCAAAGCTCGGAAAGCTAGTTGCTGTAACAGATTATAAAAATAATCAAGAAATTTTATTACAGAAAATAAAAAATTTTATATCTTCGTTCCGAAATTTATAGTACAACATGAAACAACTGATTCACGATTTTCCTCTTCAACTCAGAGAAGCTTTGCAATTGCTAGAAAAAGCAGATTTTGGAAATATTTTAACGCAACCTGCTTTCAGCAATATTGTTATCGCTGGCTTGGGTGGTTCTGGCATATCTGGCAAAATTGCCAAAAATCTTTTGGAACCATTTTGTACGGTGCCTATTGCCAATGTTTATACCTACGACATTCCTGCTTTTGTGGGCGAAAATACACTGTTTATAGCTTGTTCTTATTCTGGAAATACCGAGGAAACTTTAAGTGCTTTTGAGCAAGCCTTGCAGCAAAAAGCCAAAATATTTGTTATAACTTCTGGGGGACTACTCGCAGAAAAAGCCAAAGCCAATCATATCCCGTATTTGTTAATTCCCAGTGGTCGTCCGCCGAGAGCGTCTTTTGGTTATGCTTTGGTGAATATTATGGGTTTATTGGAAAAACTCGGCTTATGTGGCAACAATAATTACACTGCCCAAATTCCAAAATTGGCGGAATTTTTGGAAAAAGAAATGCCAAATATGCAAGAAGACGCAAAAAAAGTGGCAAACTTTATTTTGGGGAAAATTCCAGTGGTTTATACGCAGGAACTCAACGAAGGCGTAGCTATACGATTTAGACAACAATTTACAGAAAACGCCAAAATGCTCGGTTGGCATCACGTGATTCCAGAAATGAACCACAATGAAATTGTGGGCTGGCAAGAACCACAAAGCAATTTAGCCGTGCTATTTTTATACGCAGGCAATGAAAATGAAAGGGAAAAAATACGCTTTGACGTGATGCAAGAAATTACCAGCCAGCACGCAGATAAAAACATCACACAATACCATTTGCACGGCAAAGGAAGTACTTGGCTAGAAAAGTATTTTTACCTCGTTCTTACTTTGGATTGGGCGTCTGTGTATTTGGCAGAACTGCGCAACCAAGACCCAACGCCTGTGAAAAACGTGGATTACCTCAAAAAAAGACTCAGTCAAGGTTAAACCTATTTAATTATACACACATTGAAAACATTATCGCATTTTCTGGTTTGTGCGGCTTGCTACTTAGGAAGTAGTTTAAGCGCACAGGGGCTGGCAGAACAGCCTGGTTTGGTTTTAGAAAACCAAACGGTAAAAATTTATCTACTTGATGCCGACAAGCAGGAACGTTTGCTTGTAAATGGCACAGAAACAGAGATAAAGCAAGATGAAGATAAACTTTATTTTGAACATACCACAAACCGCAAGGAAACTTTGCGTATAGCGCATAAGGGTAAACAACAAGACCTACCGCTCAAACCTATGCCACTGTTTTGGTCTATCGTGCCTCCTTTGGTGGCGATTGTGCTGGCAATGGTTTTAAGGGAAACCTTGTCGTCTTTATTTATTGGCATTTTGGTAGGGCTGATGATTATGGGCTTTTATAGCGGTGGATTGATTGGTATTTTGGAATCGCCTATTATTTTGGCATACAGTTATTTTCCAGAAGTGCTCTTGGATAGAGGGCATATTTCGGTGATTTTGTTTTGCATGATTACAGGTTCCATGGTGGCAATCATTTCTAAAAATGGAGGCATGCAAGGCGTGGTTAATAAAATATCTAAATTTGCGACCACACGCATGAGTGCGCAATTGGCTACTTTTTTTGCAGGGGTTATCGTGTTTTTTGATGATTATGCCAATTCGCTTGTGGTAGGCAATACCATGCGTAGTTTGATGGATAAAATGAAAGTATCCCGAGAAAAATTGGCTTATATTGTAGATAGCACCTCTGCGCCCATTGCGGCAGTAGCGTTGGTTACTACTTGGATAGGCGCAGAATTAGAATATATTTCTGGTGGTATAAACTACATCAACGAATCTTTTGGGGCAAACCTCAATATGAGTGCTTATGCTGTTTTTCTGAAAAGTTTGCCTTATAGCTTTTACACCTACCTCACCCTGTTTTTTGTGGTTTGGGTTATTGTTAGAGGCAAAGATTTTGGACCCATGCTGCAAAAAGAAAGACTAGCGATTCAAGGCAAAGCCGAACTTTTGGCGGTGAATAATCCTGAAAATGATTTATATCAAGCTGAAGAGGGTATTAAAACAAAAAGCATGTATGCCATTATTCCCATTGTGGCGCTTGTTTTGGCTACTTTAATTGGTCTTATAGTAACAGGAAATAAGGAAACGGGGGCTTTACAAAATGCTTCTTTGTCTTTTTTTGAAAAAATGCAAGCCATACTCGGCGCAGCGGATAGTTATGCTGCTATTTTAGTGGCATCTTTCTTGGGCTTGATGTTGGCTTTCAGCATGACTGTATTCCAAAATAAAATCCCCTTGCACAAAAGTTCTGAATATGCTTTGGGTGGCATGAAATCTATGCTCGGTTCGGTGCTTATTTTGGTGCTCGCTTGGACATTAGCCAATATTACCAAAACTATGCACACGGCGGATTTCTTAATTCAGGTGATGCAGGCGCATTTGCCTGTGCATTTGGTTCCAGCTTTGACTTTTGTCTTAGCCACGTTGATCGCTTTTTCCACAGGAACTTCTTGGGGAACGATGGCAATTGTGTTTCCGCTAGTTATTCCACTCGCTTGGAAAATGAGCTTGACTGCTGGCTTGCCATTAGACGATGCTTTGCCTATTTTGTACAATAGCATTGCGTGTGTGCTGGCTGGTGCGGTATTTGGCGACCATTTTTCGCCCATTTCAGATACGACCATTTTAAGTTCTTTGGCGAGTTCTTGCAACCACATAGAACACGTGCGCACGCAAATGCCTTATGCTTTGCTGGTGGGCACAGTTTCTTTGGTGTTTGGCGTAATCCCCTCGTCTTTTGGCATCTCGCCCTATATTTCACTGATTTGTGGTGCTTTGGTGCTTGTAGTTACTTTGGAAGTTATTGGCAAAAAAGCCAAAGATTAGTTTAACCTTTTAAAACAGATACACAATGACAAAAAAACTAGGATTTTACGCTTTGATATCCCTTGTAATGGGATCTATGATTGGAGAGGGAATTTTCTCTTTGCCTCAAAACATGGCACGCTCGGCTTCGGGTGCTGGCATTATGCTCGGCTGGGCGATTACCTTTACAGGCATGCTTTGTTTGGCTTTTGTATTTCAAATGCTGAGTAAGTATCGCCCAAAAATACAAACGGGCATACAAGGCTATGCGCAAGGTTTGTTTGGCAATTACGTTGGTTCGCAAGCGGTTTGGGGCTATTGGCTATCTGCCATGCTCGGCAATGTGTCTTATTTGCTCGCTTTAAACGCTGCTTTTGCGCATTTTGATGTTTTTGCATTTTTAACTAGTGAAAATGGCGAACACATGTCTTGGTATGGCTTGGCGTTTTGCTCATTTATCATGTGGTTTTTTTACATGCTCATTTTGCGTGGTGTGCAAAAGGCAACTTTGCTTAACACCTTGTTTACCGTTGCAAAAATTATACCCATTACGGTGTTTATTTTTGTAGCCATGTATTTTTTCAGCGTGGATACTTTTGTGTTCAATTTTAGTCGTCCAGAATTGGGTTCCCTATTTGAACAAACCAAATCCACCATGTTGGCTACGGTTTGGTGTTTCATCGGCATTGAGGGCGCAACGGTTTATGCTACAAAGGCTGAAAGCCAAAAAGATGTAGGCAAAGCAACCGTAGTTGGGTTTTTGATGACTTTGGTGCTTTTGATGTTGGTGTCTATGTTGCCACTTGGTTCTATTGCCCAAGAAGAAATAGCCACCATGGCAACGCCTTCTATGTCTAGCATTTTTAAATATTTGGTGGGTTCTTGGGGCATGGTGTTTATTAACATTGCCATTATTATTTCTATTGCGGGTGCTTTGCTGGCTTGGATACTCTTGGCTACGGAAGCTCCGTTTTTGGCAGCCACAGAGGCGTTGATGCCCAAAGGATTTACCAAGCAAAACAAAGAAGGCGTACCTGTTTATACTTTGCTTACCGTTTTGTTTATCATGCAAATTTTCTTGGTGATTAGCTTTTTTAAAGATGCTATCTATCAAGATGCTTTTATGCTTGCCTCGGCGATGATTTTAATTCCTTACTTGCTTTCTGCAATATTTGGCGTTAAAGTTGCGCTACAAGAAAACTTAGCGGGTAAATATAAAATATTGGCTTTTGTAGCGAGCATTTACGGTTTTTGGCTTTTATATGCCGCAGACTTGAAGTTTGTATTATTTTCAACAATTTTGTATGCCATAGGATTAGGATTTTATGCCTATTCTAGGAAAACACACGGAAAATTGGTATTTGAAAATAAGCAAGAAAAATACTTAGCGATGATTGTTATGTTATTAGCAGTTTATGCAACTTATTTATGGTTTACGGAACTTGCCTAAGCTAAAAAATTATTACCTTTGTGTCCTGCAACAATTTTGTTGCAGGATTTTTTTTATGAAAAATATTATACTCCTCTTTTTCTTTCTGCTGATGGGCGTGTATGCCCAACAATACGCTATTTCAGGTCGCATTGTAGATGGGACGGGGCAAAGTGTTATAGGTGCAACGGTGTATGCGGTTGAATCTAAAAAAGGGGTCAGCACAGACAGTCAAGGCTTTTACAAGCTAAACCTAAAACAGGGCAAATATACCCTACGAATTTCTTTTGTGGGTTATTTGAGCCAAAAATTAGCGATTGTTTTAGACCAAAATGCAACATTAAACATCAATTTGGAAGAGGAAACCCTCAATGAAGTTGTTATTGAAACCAAGTATAGCAATCAAAATGTTGCCAGTACGCAAGTGGGTGCGGTACAATTGGATTTGCAAACTTTAAACACCATTCCTGCACTTTTTGGGGAGAAAGACATTTTAAAATCTTTGCAACTCTTGCCAGGCGTATCTGGGCAAGAGGGAAATAGCACAGGGTTTTATGTACGTGGAGGCAATCCAGACCACAATTTGATTTTGATGGACGGCACGCCTATTTTTAATCCATCTCACGTGGCGGGCTTGGTGTCTGTGTTTAATTCTGATGCCTTGCAAGATGTAACGCTTTATAAAGCAGGCATTCCAGCCAAATACGGCGGAAGACTAGCCTCGGTTACCGATATAGAAGTGTCCGCTGGGAACAAAGAAAAATTTGAGGGCAATGTAGCGCTGGGTTTGCTTACCAGCAGTTTTACTTTAAAAGGACCTTTGGGCAACAAAAATCAAGGCTCTTGGTTAAGTTCTGTGCGCATTTCGTACTTTGGAATTTTTCCAAGAATTTTTTCTAAACTCAAAGTCAATTTATGGTTTGCCGATATGGTGCATAAATTTGAATATCAAGTTGCGCCAAAAGATAAAATTAGTTTTACACTGTACAGCAGTGGCGATAATTTGGGTGTGGG
>CANHHI010000035.1 GCA_947460225.1 Flavobacteriales bacterium | reverse complement strand
CCGTCCTGCAAATGGGCTTCAAAGTCCGTGCGGTCTAGCTTTTGAGGCACTTTGTCAATGGCTTCCGTTTGGAAACTCGTCAAATGCAAATGCTCGTTCATCACGTGGCTGTTGAGCACTTCGGTCTGCGTTTGTATAAACGCCGTTTGCTTGGTTTGCAAAACTTCGCACTGTTCTTCTAAACCTTCGGCGTAGGCTAAAAATCCATTGTCAATTTCATTGGCAATGTCGCTGGGCATGATGCTCCAGTCTTCGGCTTCATCGTTGATTGCGTGATGAATGCTGTCTTTGATTCTTTCATGAATCGCTAAAAAATTTGTTTTCATATAGAAATTAGTTTGAATTTAGGGTGCAAAAGTACAACCTCCAAAGCCCTAAATCCAAACATACCTTGCGTAACTGGTCGGTATTTCATACCAGTTAAGGCGAATTTCAGGCACAGTCAGAGACCGTTTTACGGACATAGTCCGTTTTAATCTGCCTACGGCAGGCGTTGTAATTGCTGGGTTGTCTTGCCTGCGAAGCAGAATAAAACAGACAATGCCTGCGGTTTGTAACCGTGGGCTATTTTACGGACAACGTCCGTTTTATCCGTGCTACGCACGAGCGAAGCACACAAAAGAAAAAACCAGCTAAAAGCTGGTTTTTATTATTTTTGCTCTTCGCTATTGTTAGCTGGGAGGTGTTTTGCGTAACGTGATTTGAATTTATCAATACGTCCTGCTGTATCCACAAACTGTTGTTTTCCAGTATAAAAAGGGTGTGAAGAACTAGAAATTTCCAATTTAATCAAAGGATATTCTTTGCCGTCTTCCCAAGTTATTGTGTCTTTCGCATTTGCAGTAGAGCGTGTCAAAAACGCATCTCCGCTAGACATATCTTTAAAAATTACAAATCTGTAATTTTCAGGGTGAATTCCTTTTTTCATGGTTTCAATATAATTTGAAAGATAGAAACAAAAGAGGCTGAAATTCAGCCCCTTTGTGTATATCTAGGGTTTAGTCTAAAATTTCTGTTACTTGACCTGCACCTACAGTTCTACCACCTTCACGGATAGCAAAACGCAATCCTGGATCCATCGCTACTGGGTAGATAAGTTCTACTTCAATAGTTAAGTTATCACCTGGCATAACAATCTCACGACCTGCTGGCAATGAAATTTCACCTGTAACGTCCAAAGTTCTAAAGAAAAACTGAGGTCTGTAGTTGTTTTTAAATGGCGTATGACGTCCACCTTCTTCTTTTGAAAGCACGTAAACCTCCGCTTTGAATTTTTTGTGTGGTTTTACAGTACCTGGTTTACAGATAACCATACCACGTTTGATTTGTTCTTTGTCAACACCACGCAACAACAAACCTACGTTTTCACCAGCACGACCTTCATCAAGGATTTTTCTAAACATCTCCACACCTGTTACGGTAGAAGTCATTTTTTCCTCAGAAAGACCAATAATTTCAACTGGATCACCTGTGCGAACAATACCTTTTTCAATTGCACCTGTTGCAACTGTTCCACGACCTGTAATAGAGAACACGTCCTCCACAGACATCAAGAAAGGTTTGTCAGTATCACGCTCTGGGGTATCAATCCAAGCATCTACTTGGTTCATAAGCTCTTCAATTGTAGCTACCCATTGCGCATCACCGTTAAGTCCACCCAAGGCAGAACCTTTCACGATAGGGCAATCTTTGTATCCATAAGACTCTAGCAAGCTAGCCACCTCCATTTCAACAAGTTCTATCAATTCCGCATCTTCAACCATGTCCACTTTATTCAAGAAAACAACGATTTTAGGTACGTTTACCTGTCTTGCAAGTAGAATGTGTTCACGTGTTTGAGGCATTGGACCATCAGTTGCAGCAACAACAAGAATAGCACCGTCCATTTGCGCTGCACCCGTAACCATGTTTTTCACATAGTCAGCGTGACCAGGGCAATCAACGTGCGCATAGTGACGAGCTACTGTTTCATACTCAACGTGAGAAGTATTGATTGTAATACCTCTTTCACGCTCCTCTGGAGCGTTATCAATCTGGCTAAAATCTCTTACCTCAGCAAGACCTTTAGAAGAAAGAACTTTTGTGATTGCCGCAGTAAGCGTAGTTTTACCATGATCGACGTGACCAATAGTACCTACGTTAACGTGTGGCTTTTTGCGTTCAAAATTACCTTTTGCCATAGTTTCAATTTAGTTTTTTTGTTTTAGGGGACAAATATAAAAATATTTTTCTATTATACCAAATTTAGAGCCAACAATGGGAATTGAACCCACGACCTCTTCCTTACCAAGGAAACGCTCTACCCCTGAGCTATGTCGGCACTAAAAACAAAAAAGAGCGGGAGACGAGACTCGAACTCGCGACGTTCAGCTTGGAAGGCTGATGCTCTACCAACTGAGCTACTCCCGCATATTTTTATTATCCGTGGGGAGAATAGGATTCGAACCTATGAAGACAGAGTCAGCAGATTTACAGTCTGCCCCGGTTGGCCACTTCGGTATCTCCCCAGCATTTTAATGTAAAAAAACAAGAGCCGGTGGACGGACTTGAACCCCCGACCTGCTGATTACAAATCAGCTGCTCTACCAGCTGAGCTACACCGGCTTGTATTTTTAGTATTTTTCGTTTCTTCTCTTAGAAATCGCACTGCAAAGTTACGTATTTTTTTTTATTTCTTGCAAATTTTTTTGCAACTTTTTTTCAAGAAAAATAAAGAGCCTTTGATTTTACTCGGATTTAGGGTGTGCCTGTTTGTGTATTTTTTTTAAATTTTCAATAGAATTACTCGTGTATATTTGTGTGCTTGCCAGCGAACTGTGCCCCAATAATTTAGAAACAGCATTTAAATTTGCGCCTTGGTTTAGCAGGTGTGTGGCAAAGCTATGTCTTATAGCGTGTGGGTTTGTTTTGTTTGCGCCTGATTGTTTTAAGATATTGGAAATTAAGGCATAAATCCAACGGGTAGAAACGGGGTGAATGCTAAAAACCCAAATAAATTGGTGATACGAAGCATGTTTTATGCGCCATTGCAAAAACTTTTTCATGCGCTCAGCAATGCCTGCATAAAGCGGAATAATACGACTTTTGCCCCCTTTGCCTTGTTCCACGTGTATGTAATCGCTGTGCACGTGGCGAATTTGTAATTCTGCCAATTCTGCACAACGCATGCCAGTAGCATAAAACAATTCAAAAATCAATTTAGCTTGACTTTCTTTCAGGTTATGCTCAAAATCTATATTTTCGTAGTCTAATGACTCAAAGGTTTGGAAAACATCTTGAATGCCCAAAGCCCTAGGCAATCGTTTAGGTTTACTCGGCAATGATACATAAGCCAAAGGGCTAGATTTCCACCAAGCGTGCCGCATGCCGTAAGCAAAAAAAGAGCGTAAGCTCGCAATTTTTCTATGGATAGAACTAGGTTTGAGTTTTCTTTGAGCAGCATCTGCCAAAAACAAACGCACATCAAACAAAACAAGCTTTTCAAAGGGCTTGTTAAAAAACGCATCAAACTGTTTTAAATCTAAATAATAAGCCCTAACCGTATGCTGGCTATATCTTTTCTCTAAATGTAAATAATCAGAAAATTGCTCTATTTTGTCTTTGTTCATACCCAAAGAAAAGAGCAGAGAAAGCCTTTATAGCTCGCTCTCTGCTTGTTTTTTCTGTTTGTGGATAGCTCTTGAAACCTGTTGTTTTTTCACAACTGAAGGCTTTTCAAAGTATTTTCTACTTTTTAAAGAACGCATCACACCTGTTTTTTCTACTTTGCGCTTGAATTTTCTAAGCGCTTTTTCGATGTTCTCTTCGTCTTTTACTGGAATAATTAACATGTTCTGTGTTGTATCAAACTAAAATCTCTGCAAAGGTAACATTTTTTTCAAGAAAAACAAAAAATAATTCTTTAGAAAATTCAATAAAGCCCCCTGCGAAAGTATTTTATGGAAAATAGTTTTTGCAAAAGTGAAATCTGAAACCCACAGCATATCTAAGTATGTGAGGATTGGAAGATGAGATTTTGTGAAAAATATGCACCAGAAAATGCTTTGCGCAGCGGGCTTTAATAATCAATCACGCTCGCACTTGTATAAGGCAATCTCTCTTGACCACGCAAAGCGAGCAAGCGAATAATAAACAAAAAACCACTCACATTTGCCCCCGACAGCTCCACCAGTTTACTGGCAGCTTCTGCGGTGCCACCTGTGGCTAAAATATCATCGTGTACCAAAATATTAGCCCCCAAAGGTATGCTATCTTTATGCACTTCCAAAGTTGCGCTGCCATACTCCAAATCATAAGAGGCTTGTAGAATTTCGGCTGGCAATTTGCCTTTTTTTCTCGCCAAATAAAATGGAACGTTCATGCGTATGGCAAGTGCTTGACCATACAAAAAACCACGGCTCTCCACGCCCAATATGCCATCAACATGAAACGATTTCGCTTGCTCTTCTAGCAAGTCCAACAAGGCTACATTCGCTGCTGCATTAGATAAAATCGGGGTGATGTCTCTAAATAAAATGCCAGGCTTTGGAAAATCTGGAATATCTCGCACGCAAGACTTAACTAAGTCTAATTTTTTATTCATCATTTAGGGTTAAATAAGGCTTTAATTTTATAAATAAGCTGTCTCCAATGAGTTTGGATTCTTTGATTTCTGCTATATCTTTGAAATGTTGTTTCTGAAACCGAATGGCTAAAATAGATTTTGCAACTTTATAATCTATGTATGGGTGAGCAGTCCATGTTTTGTAGTCTGCGGTGTTGATGCCTATTTTTTGTCTATTTATATGGGTATCCAATGTCAGATAATTCAATAGATAATGAAACGTGCTATCTTTGATGCCATAAACCTCTTTGAGTTGCGCCATATCGGTATAACCACCCAAACGCTGGCGGTAGGCAACAATCCTGGTGGCTAGATTATAACCCAATTTTGGAATATCCATCAAATCGTTTTCTTGTGCGGTGTTGAGCTCTATGCGTATCTCTTTGTTTTGATATTTTTTGACAGGTTGAGTATCCAAGGCAATATAATGCATGATTTTATTGTACGTGCTATCGTCTATGAAAAATAATTTTTTAAAATCTGTTTTACTTTGAATGGGTTTCTTTGCCCTAATTTTTTCCAATCGCTTAAAATCCTGCAAGCTAAACCCCAATTTTCTAAATCCTTCTTGGTCTATATCGTTTGGATTAAACACAAAAAAATCAATGCTATCCACCTGTTTTTTGTGTTTATATTTTTTAGAAATGACAGGTTTAGTGATGATGTTATTTTGTTTTTGTACTTTCGCCGTATCTTGGGCATATAAATCAATATGTGGAAAATCAGGCAAGTTTCTATCGGTTTGCCAGGTAGAAACCCAAAATTGCACAGCCCACAACAAAAAAATACAAAACAAGATCATCAGCAATCTTGCCAATTCATTTTTAGAGAATATCCAAAAACTAAAACGTCTTTTTATTGAAACCAAAAACCCAACAATCATTACAAAATATAACGAGCGGGCGCAAATTTAATAAAAAATAAACGAAGTGCAAATTTATTGGTCTAAATGTTGTCTGAGCAAAGTCAAGAGTTTTTGTTGATAACTCTCCAAAAGCCACTTGCTGTAATTCTCGGACGCATTGATAAGTTGTGCGTAAACATGCACACGGTAGCGTATTTCATCACGCAACAAATCTTTTAATTCCATAGCCACCCAAAAGTCTTCGGCATTGAGTCTAATCCATTCCAAATGATTTTCTATGCTTTTATCTATGGCTTGTATGGTTTTATCGCCTCTATATGCGCAATCCTTGTAAAATTCAGAGATATTAAAATCTTTTCCCTCTGGTTTATTGGGAAATCTTTCCTGTATTTCTGTTGGGCGTTGATAAGCATGTGCGCCTTCCTTGTCGCCATATATTTTGTCTTCCAAGAAAAGTGTGGGATTGTAAAAAATCTTTTTCCAATCGATTTCCTCGTCCCACAAACCAAATCTTTTGGCGTTATTGCCCAAATCTATAATGGTAAACAGACTTTTTGTTTCGGTTTTTCTGGAACCCCTGCCAATCATCTGAAAATACAGTGCAATGGAACGGGTGGCTCTATTGAGCAAAATCACTTCCACAGAGGGTTCATCAAAGCCCGTAGTCAAGATACCCACGGAGGTCAATATCGCATCAGGGGTTTCCTTAAACCAAGTGAGTATTTTTTTGCGTTCTTTGTCTGAAAACGTACTATCCAAGTGTTTTACATTGGTGTAGCCACGTTCAATGAACATTTGATAAACGTTCTGCGAGGTAATAATACCACTGTTAAAAATAAGCGTCTTTCTGCCAACGCATTGCTGCTCATAAGCAGACAGCAATTTGTTGAGCATGAATTCCGAAGAATACAATCTTTCAGATGAACTCACCGTGTAGTCTCCATTGATACCTACTTTGAGCGATTTCAAATCCACATCAAAACTAAATGTGGTGGCTTTACTCAAATAACTTTGTTTCACCAAAGAGGGAATGCTCTCGCCCACCAAAATCTTTTGGTAATCTTTATACAAAGGATATTGTATGCTAGAACTAATCGGCGTAGCGGTAAAGCCAATAAAACTGCTGTCTTGAAAATATTTAAAAATTTTTCTAAAATAATTGTAATGCGCTTCATCAATAATCAACAAACCAATTTTTTCAGGTCTAAATGATTCTTCCGACAAGCGATTATTCAAGGTTTCCACCATTGCCACAAAGCAATCGTAATCATCTTGGTCTTCTAAATCTCTAACTTTGTTGTTGATTACTTTCGTAGAAATGCCCATTTCACGAAGCACTTGTGCTGTTTGCACAGAAAGCTCTATGCGGTGGGTAAGCACCAAAACCTTGCGCTTGTGTTTAGCAATATAGTCTTTGGCAATTCTGCTAAATATTACAGTTTTTCCACCACCCGTAGGCAATTGGTAAACCATGGTTACTCTACTCTGCTCAGGTTTGGCAAGTTCACCAAGAATGGTGTTTACAGCATTCTCTTGGTAAGGATAGAGTCCTTGTATAGTGGAGGTATTTTTCAATTCTTTTTATTACAAATTTAATTTTTTTTATGCAAAAGTCAAAAATAAACGCAATTTTTAAGAAGCGTAGCTATTGTATTTAAAGCCTTTTCGCCAACCTTTTTTAGATAGATAAGGCTTGCAAGCAGGGTGATTGCTCAGTGCTGCGGTAATTTGCATGTATGCACTAATCCCCGAAATGCCATTCACTGGATTATACCATTGAAATAAATTATCAAATCCAAAAGAAACATTGTAAAATCTTAAAAATAAACCCACTTGTGGCGCACGCCAATCCAGCAAAGTAACAGGCAAAGATGCCTCAAACCATTTGGTTTCATACCTAGGGCTTACCGCCAGCAAAGATGGGCGACTAATGCCAGGGTGAGCTTGCGGAAAAGACTGTATGAGTGTGGTGTTCAAGTAAAAATGATCAAAAAATTTATAATCAAATTGCACAGAAAAAGCAGTTGCCAGCATAGCCGTAATATTTGCCAAGCGCACATCTTGGTTTAAAACGCTACTTATATCACCACCACCTGCTAAGCCCTGCAAAAGCATGGGTGATTTGATAACCGCATAAGTGCCCTTGAAACTTGTAAAACCAACATCTAAAAGAGATATGCCAAGTTTATACTTGTAATCCATAACCTGACAACGGTAGCGTCTGCTATCTGTTATTTCATCTTTGGAATAATGCGGATTATAATGAAAAGCATCGTCTTCCATGCGATACCAAGTAAAGCCAAAATCCAAACCTAAGCCCAAACCAGATTGGCTAAATTTAGAATATTTCCCGCCCAAAATAGGCGTGCTACTTGCCCAAGTAATTTCATCAGGGTATGGCTTGAAATTTTCTTTTGCTGTTGCGCTGATGCCGTAATAATGCAAGCCAATATTAGGTTTCAAGCTACCGCCCACCGTAAAAAAGTCAAATTTATTGGAAAAAGAATAATTGTAGGTAAGAGAAACCTCACCATACATCATCATGCCTCCTTTTTGTTTGCCTATTCTGCTGGCTAAAAATTCATAAGCCAAAGGGTACGCATTTTGATCCACAACCGTTGCGCCTGTAGCAATACCATTGTTGTAATCTTGTGCCAATTCTTGCATTTCAGCTAAATCCGATACAAAATAACCGTATAATTTATTGACAAAACGACCGTCTAAAATCGTTTTAAAACTATTTGAAAATGCAAAAGAATGCCTGCCGTAAGTCAGCGTGAATGAAGGACCATGAACTTCCACACTGCCATATATATCAATGCGTAAATCTGGTTTAATAATAAAATCACCAGCATTGCCCATGCTTGGAAACTTGAGTTTTTCTTTGCCCGCAAGTACCAAAAAAGGAGAACTTACATCTTTGAAATATAGATAATTGCTGTTAAAATAAGCATTTGCATCAAATATGCTGATTTCCAAAAAGTTTTTGGAATTGCCTATGGCTGTTGGATTGATGCGCACATTGTAGTTGTTGTTGTAATTGCTGCCAAATACACCGTTATAGCTTTGTGCATTTGCAGAAAAAGGCAAAAGTACAAAAACAAGAGCAAACCGCAATATCTGCCAATTTTTATGGAATTTCATCATATCAAAATAATGACATTTTCGTACAAAGGTACAAAAAAATTATTACCTTTCGCAACTTATTTACAAATGTTAAGGATATGATAATTTTCCCAACGGCAAAGATAAACATAGGACTCAACGTAGTCTCCAAAAGAGCAGACGGATTTCACAACCTTGAAAGTGTGTTTTATCCAGTGCCTTTGCGTGATGCCTTGGAAATTGTGCCTAGTGATGTGCAAAGCCACCTCAGCATATATCCTGAAAACCTTGCCTTGGGTGATGTGGAAAAAAATTTAGTTTGGCATGCTTACCGTTTGCTGGCAAATGATTACGTCTTGCCCAATATCGCCATTAAATTGCTTAAACACATTCCCGCAGGCGCAGGTTTGGGTGGCGGTTCAAGTGATGCGGTATTTATGCTGAAATTGCTCAATGAATACGCCAATTTGCAATTGTCAAATGAAAAAATGATGCACTATGCTTTGCAATTGGGTAGCGATTGTCCGTTTTTTTTGGACAATACCCCAAAAAAAGTGCGTGGCAGGGGAGAGGTGCTGGAAAATTGCGCTTTAAGTCTAAACGGCTATTTTTTGGTTTTGATTTGTTTGCCTATACATATTTCTACGGCTGATGCTTTTCAAGGTATTGTGCCACAAATCCCCTCAGAAAATTTGTTTGAAAATGTGCAAAAACCCATAGAAACCTGGCGAGACAATGTTGTAAATGATTTTGAAAAAACGGTATTTTTGCAACACCCTATTTTAGCCGAAATCAAAGACAAATTATACCAAAACGGCGCAGTATATGCCAGCATGAGCGGAACGGGCAGTAGTATATATGGCATATTTGAGCAAGAGCCCGATGTAAAAATAGCGGGAGCGTTTGTATTTTCTTGTAAACTTTAAAAAAGCAAAATAGTTTGGGAAAATTTCGTAAAAATAATTACCTTTGCCGACTTATTAAGAATTTTAAACATTTTAGCAGACGTGAGTGCATTAGGAAGACACATTTTGGTTGAGTTTCTGAGTTGTAACCCAGAAATCATGAACGACGTAGCCGTGATAGAAAACAGCATGGTGCAAGCCGCCAAAGAAGCTGGAGCAACGGTTATCAATTCTACTTTTCATCATTTTTCTCCTTATGGAGTTTCTGGTGTGGTGGTTATACAGGAAAGTCATTTGGCGATACACACTTGGCCAGAATATGGTTATGCCGCTGTGGATTTATTCACTTGCGGAGACCAAGTAGATCCTTGGTTGTCTTTTGACCATTTGAAAGTGGCGTTCCAAGCGCAAAACTACTCTGCCATTGAAGCCAGAAGAGGTGCAATGAGTTTGATGCAACGCAATAATTTTAAATTTGGGCATCAAACAGATTTTAGCGCAGAAGGGCATGCAGAAATAAAACCTGCTTTTGCACGCAATGTTTGGTTTACAGATAGAGATGACGACCAAGCGCTTTCTTTGCGTTACACGGGCGAAATTTTATACCGAGAAAAATCAGATTACCAAGTGGTTAGCATTTTGGAATCTACAAAATACGGCAGAATGCTCACCTTGGACAACATGGTGATGACCACCATTCAAGACGAGTTTCACTACCATGAAATGATGACGCACCCTGCACTTTTGACTCTAAACCAGCCCAAAAACGTGCTTGTGATTGGCGGTGGCGATGGCGGAACAGTGCGTGAAGTGCTGAAACACGCAAGCGTGGAAAAAGTAACCATGGTGGAAATAGACGGCAAAGTGGTGGAAGCCTGCAAAAAATTCTTGCCTGAAATTGCTGCACAGTTTGACAATCCAAAATTGGAATTGCGCATTGAGGACGGCATTGCTTTTGTAAAAAACAGCCCAGATGCAGTTTACGATTTAGTGATTGTAGATGGCTCTGACCCAGTAGGACCTGCCGAAGGTTTGTTTTCTACGGAATTTTACAAAAACTGCTACCGTGTGCTCAAAGCCGATGGCATTTTGCTTACACAAGGCGAATCGCCTAAATTCAACGCCAAAGCATTCAAAGAATTGAATACTTGCTTGAAATCTGTGTTTGATAAAGCTGCGGTGAGTTTGCTCTTTATACCAACTTACCCAACAGGTATGTGGTCGGTGCAGTGGGGTGTGAAAGGCAATGCCCAAATGCCTGCTACTTGCGATAAAGAAAAAATCAAAGAATTTATTGCCAGCAATAAAACCCGTTATTACAATGAAGATATTCATTTTGCGAGTTTGGCACTTCCTAATTTTGTAAAAGAAATTTTGGCATAATACATGGCAACACAAGATTTTGACCCCAACGGCGTTGGATTGAGAAATGGCAACTTATTTGGTTTGCCCGTGTTGGAAAACCAAGCAGATTTAGTAGTTATACCCATTCCGTGGGACGTTACGGCGTCCTACGGCAAAGGGACTGCGTATTGCCATGAAAATATATTAAACGCATCGAGCCAAATTGATTATTACCACCCTTTTGTGCAAGAAACATGGCAGGCGAAAGTCTATATGGCTCCTGTGTCTAAGGCTTGGCAAGACATCAACCATGAACTCAATGTGCGCTCAAAAAAGTATATTGACTTTTTGGAGCAAGGTGGCGATTTAGAAAACAATGCCGAGCATTTGGAAACTTTGCAAGACATCAACGAAGCCACGGAGCATTTGCGCCAAAATTTATTTGAAAAAAGCCTAGACCTATTGGCGCAAGGAAAAATGCTTGCTGTTTTGGGTGGGGAACATGCCGTGCCACTCGGTGCCATACAAGCCCTAGCCACTAAACATGAACATTTTGGCATTTTGCAAATAGATGCGCACGCCGATTTACGCCAAGCCTACGAAGGTTTTACGCATTCGCATGCTTCTATTTTTTACAATGTTTTGCAAGCAGTGCCAGCGGTGAAAAAACTGGTGCAAGTGGGCATTCGGGACATTTGCCAAGCGGAAATTGATTTTGCCCAAAGCCAAGGTGCAAGGGTGCAAACTTTTTACGATTACGCCCTGCACCGAGACCTGATGCAAGGCAAAACTTGGCAAAATATAGCCCAAAGCATTGTGCAGGCTTTGCCCGATAAGGTGTATATTAGTTTTGATATAGACGGCTTACAGCCCAGCGACTGCCCAAGTACGGGTACGCCTGTGCCGGGGGGACTAAGCTATAACCAAGTGCTGTTTTTGTTTGAAGAACTGCTCAAAAGTGGCAAGCAAATTATTGGCTTTGACCTCTGCGAGGTGGGTAGCAAAACCGAATGGGACGCTGTGGTGGGTATGCGTGTGCTTTGGCAATTGTCTATGCTTACTTTGGCGAGTGCAAAGAAGGTTTAGGATTTAGCAAATAATTATAGAACGGTTTGTAACCGTTACAAAAAATAAATCACACCGAGAAGAACGCAAAAACCCATACAATTTCTTGTATGGGTTTTTTGCTGGTGTTCTTCCTGTAACACCTAGATACTTCCACTTCCACGTAGCCTAATCCAAGGTAATACTGCCAGAAAATCCTCGGAGATTCCTGCGAAAACCCTCTGGGTGGTCGATTACATCATAACGAATATAAGCCTCCTCGCCTGTTGAAACATCATAAAGCAAAGCACACTGACATCTAAAATTTAACGGTGCCTTTGTCCAGCGAGATAAAACATTTGGTGGTGCATGGAAATTATACGCTTTGCCATAACTTTGCACCTCCTCCAAAGTAGCCACAACAGCGAAAATCCCCACATAGAGTTTGTCTTTTTCTATCACTTTGATTAAAAACCTATCCGCTGGCCAATGGTAATTTAAACGAAAACGACCTTCTCGGTTGCTGGTAGTCTCTGCATGCACAAGCAAACCATCAT
>CANHHI010000034.1 GCA_947460225.1 Flavobacteriales bacterium | reverse complement strand
GGGGCATTCCATGGGCGGGAAAACCGTGATGGCTTGGGCGGATAGATTTGCCAAAGGCACTGAAAAATTGATTGTTGCAGATATTTCGCCACGTGCGTATCCTATGCACCACGGAGAAATTTTTAGTGCGATAAACGCCATAGATTTAAACCACATCACAAGCCGAAAAGACGCAGAAGACATTGCCCGCATGCACATTGCCCACGAAGCTACACGTTTATTTATTTTGCGCAGTTTGTACTGGGAAATACCCAATGAAAAGCTCGCTTGGCGGTTTAATGCAAAAGCCTTAGAATCAGAAATTCACAACGTAATAGCGTCGGTATATCCAAAAAAGCCCGTTGAAGTGCCTGTTTTGTTTTTGCGTGGAGCGGAATCCAACTACATCACCGAAGCGGACTGCTTAGATATTCAAAAATATTTTCCAAACGCTCAAATCAAGACTATTCCAAATGCAGGACATTGGCTACATGCCGAACAACCAGCGTTATTTTTAGCACACGTTTTACAATTTTCCCAATCCTAAACAAATTTTATGGCAAATTCACAAATCGCAAAAGTTTTGGCTTTGGTACGTCCGTACAAAAAGCCCGTGATATTAAATATTGTTTTAAACATACTGGGCACTGTTTTCACCATGCTTTCTGTGGTGATGTTTATGCCCGTGCTGGATATGCTCTTTAATCAAGAACTCTCGCACAGCCAACTGATCAAATACACGCAGTTTTCTTGGGCGGATTTTCATTGGAGCATGGATTACCTCAAAGGCGTGCTGTATCAGTTTATGGCACGGTATATTTTGGATAGCCCAACACTGTTTGAAGGCAAAATGAAAGCCTTGATTTTTACCTGTGGCATTGTTGTGGTGTCTTTCCTCTTTAAAAATATATTTAAATATCTTGCGCTTTATTTTTTAACCGCCGTGCGCAGTTTGCTCATTCGGGATTACCGCCAAAAAATATACAACAAACTCCTGGCATTAGATGTGGCATTTTTGTCCAATCAAAAAAAGGGCGAGGTGCTTTCCAAAATGACCAGCGATGTACAAGAAATAGAGTGGGCAATTGCACAGGGTTTGGAGGCTTATTTTAGGGATAGCTTAGGCATTTTAATCACTTTCGCTTTGCTATTTAGCGTAAATGGCAAACTCACTTTATTTGCTTTGGTATTTTTACCTGTTTCTGGCGGAATTATTGCCCGTGTGGGTAAAAGTTTGCGCAAAAGTTCTATGGCTACGCAAGAAAAAATGGGGCGTTTGCTTGCCATGATGGAAGAAACGATTTCTGGGGTGCGTATTATTAAATCTTTTACCGCCGAACGCTTTGCCGAGGAGCGTTTTTTTAACACACAACAAGATTACACGCAAACACAGATACGCATGGCGAGAAAGCGAGATTTAGCCTCGCCATTGAGTGAATTTTTGGGCGTGCTCGCCATGACCGTGATTATTGCTTATGGGGGCAGTTTGGTGTTTCAAGATGAACTTGCGGGTACGGAGTTTTTGCTTTTTGTGGGATTATTTTACAATTTGATTACACACATTAAAGCCTTTTCTACGGCATTTTTTTACATCAAAAAAGGCATGTCTTCTGTGGAGCGCATCAACACCATTTTGGAAACGCCTGTTAATATTAAGCAGGATAATCAAGCCAAGGCATGGCAAACCTTTGAAAAAGAGATTACCTTTAACAACATTGGTTTTGCGTATAAAGAAAACCAAGACGTGCTTAAAAATATTAGTTTTACCTTGCAAAAAGGCAAAACCATTGCGCTAGTTGGACAGTCTGGTTCTGGAAAATCAACCATTGCTCAATTGCTACCTCGGTTTTATGATGTAACGAGTGGGGAAATTTGCGTGGACGGAACGGATTTGCGCAAGGTGCAATTGACAGATTTGCGTGATAAAATTGGACTCGTGGCGCAGGATAATATTCTGTTTAACGATAGCATTTACAACAATATCGCTTTTGGTTTGCCCAATGCCAACCCCAAAGCCGTGGAAGAAGCAGCAAAAATGGCGCACTGCCACGACTTTATTATGGAAATGCCCGAAAATTACCAAACAAACATAGGCGACGGCGGCAATAAACTATCTGGTGGACAAAGGCAACGCCTTGCCATTGCTCGGGCGTTGCTCAAAAATCCGTCCATTTTGATTTTAGACGAAGCCACTTCTGCCCTAGACACCGAATCCGAGAAAATGGTGCAACAAGCCCTAGAAACGCTCATGCAATCCAGAACCTGTCTCGTGATTGCACACAGACTTTCCACAGTAGTGCATGCAGACGAAATTTTGGTGATGGAAAAAGGCGAAATCATTGAACGAGGCACGCACCAAGCACTATTAGATAAAGGTGGCATTTACCACAAACTCTACACCATACAATCTCAAACACGCACATAGTCCGCAGGCATAGCCTGTTTTACGGACATTGTCCGTTTTTGTCTGCCTTCGGCAGGGCAGGCAAACCCTGCACGTTTTCTGCTTTGCAGGCAAGATTACCTAGCCATTACAACGCCTGCGCCAAAGGCAGATTAAAACAGACAATGTCTGGTAGGGTCTTGCCATGGCAAGACCTCTGAATAATGCCAAATAAAAACAGAAAAAACGCCTGCGCCTTTGGCGCAGGCTAAAACAGGCATAGCCTGAAAAACAAAAAGGTGGCTAACGCCACCTTTTTTTATAATGAGGAAATGATTAAATGCTTTTCAAGAGTTCAGCCATTTTCACGCCGATTTCCGCTGGAGAATCCACCACGTGTACGCCACAAGCACGCAAAATGCGTTTTTTAGCTTCGGCAGTATCTTCTTCTCCACCCACAATAGCACCTGCATGCCCCATGGTTCTGCCTTTTGGCGCAGTTTCGCCAGCAATAAAGCCCACCACAGGTTTTGTGCCGTGTTTTTTAATCCACTCAGCAGCTTCGGGTTCCATGGTTCCGCCTATTTCCCCTATCATAATAATACCCTTGGTTTCTGGGTCATTCATCAAAAGTTCAACGGCTTCTTTGGTGGTTGTGCCAATAATGGGGTCGCCACCTATACCAATGGCTGTTGTTTGACCAAGTCCCGCTTTGGTGCACTGATCAACCGCTTCATAAGTCAAAGTTCCAGATTTAGAAACAATACCAACGGTTCCTTTTTGGAATATAAAGCCCGGCATAATGCCAATTTTAGCCTCTCCTGCCGTCATCACACCAGGGCAATTTGGACCAATTAAACGGCAATTTTTATCTTTTAAATACTCTTTTACACGCACCATATCCGCCACAGGAATACCTTCTGTAATGCAGACAATTACTTTAATTCCCGCTTGGGCTGCTTCCATAATGGCATCAGCGGCAAAAGCAGGAGGCACAAAAATAATAGATACATCAGCCGAAGTTTTTGCAACAGCGTCCGCAACAGTGTTAAACACAGGCAAGCCCAAATGCTCTTGTCCGCCTTTGTTTGGCGTAACGCCACCCACCACTTGTGTTCCATAAGCTAGCATTTGCTCGGCATGAAAAGTGCCTTCACTGCCAGTAAAGCCTTGAACAATCACCTTTGAATTTTTATTAACGAGTACGGACATCTTATTTTTTATAAATGTGATTACAAATATAGGCGTTTTTTTGCTTTGAATTATCAATAATGAGAAAAAAAATTATTTTTCTTGAATTTGCAAAAAATAACGGTTATTCACCCGCAACAAAAGTATCAAGCCTAGCATGAAATAAATTGCCAATGCCAGAATCCCCAAGCGCATGTCGCCTGTAATGCCCTCCAAAAAAGCCCAAGCAAAAGTGCCAAAAACAATGCTGATTTTTTCCGTTACATCATACAAACTAAAATAAGACGCATGATTTTCGGTTTCGGGCAATAATTTGGCGTAGGTACTGCGAGATAAAGATTGCGTGCCCCCCATCACCAAGCCCACGAGTGCGGCGGTTATGTAAAATCTTTGCGCACGCACTTCCAAAGGTTCCAAGGGGTCTAAATAAAAATAGCCCATGAAACAAATGGAAATCCATATCAATAAAGTCAATGATAAAGACGTAATATTGCCAAAAAGTTTGGAAATTTTTGCAAAAAGAAATGCGCCAAACAAAGCGACGATTTGTATAAGGAGCACGCTGGTAATAAGCCCAGAGGTGGGAATAGTCAATTCTTTTTGGGCAAAAATCGTTGCCACCAGCATTAAAGTTTGCACGCCCATGTTGTAAAAGAAAAACGCATACAAAAAATAGCGTATCATGGGCGTATGGACGGTTTGGTCTAAAACCACCAAAAGGCGTTTATAGCCTTCTTTCCAAGCACCTTTGGGGGCTTTTTCTACACGCACATGACTATGTGGCAGTATGTAGAAAGTAACTTGCGCAAACAAAGCCCACCATACGCCCACTGCCAAAAAGCAATGCGCCGTCCACTCGGTGCCATACGAGGTGATAACGCTAAGGCAAGCCGCTAAAAGCAGTACGCTACCCACATAACCCCAGGCATAACCCTGCGCACTCACAACGTCTTGTTGATGCTTTGGCACAAGTTCTGGCAAATAGGCATTGTAAAATACCACACTACCCCAATAGCCCAAACTCGCTAAAATCACCAAAAGCAAACCCAGTGCTAAATAGCCATGTTCGTACAAATCCGAAAAAAAGTAAAGCAAGGAACAAGAAATGGCACCCAAATAGCAAAACCAACGCATAAAGCGTTTTTTGTCGTGCAAAAAATCAGAAAGTCCGCTCAAAAGTGGCGAAAAAATAGCCACCAAAAGAAAACTCACCGATAAGGCGTAGGTATAGAGCTCGGTATTTCTAAAAGATAAACCCCAAAGCACCAAGGTGTCTGGGGTAACTTGTTCGTAATAAATGGGGAAAATAGCCGTGCTAATAATCAGTGGATACACCGAATTTGCCCAATCATAAAAAGCCCAAGCCGAAGCTGCGGAAATATGTTTTTTCAATATTTGCATACATGTGTACAATACGCCTAAGGAACAAAAGCGTACGTTGTACTTGCAAAGATAGAAAAATTTGGCGTAAAATACTGCGGACTTTGTAACAAATACGTATTTGTTTCTTTGTCGTTGAGAATTTTGGCAATAAACCCAGCGGCAACGCCATAATCTTTACCAGATGCCGACACACGAATGCCCTGAGCAATAGAAATCTCACAATCTGACATTTCTTGAAGCGCAGCTTGGGCAATCAAGCCCCCCGCCTTGGAAGGTATTTTAGCCGTTCTTGTTTGTATAATGCGTAAACCTCCTGTTATCTCTACATGCACTTTATTCAACACAGAACCCAAAACCACCATTTTATCGTATCCAGAGTTGTAATCAAAAGCAAAAGAACCAGCCTGTGCGGAAATTCCACCAACAAAGGCTTCAGCGGTTTTATCATCATTGCCTGCGCTAATATCCGACTTGATTTGAATGCGCAACGCCTCTGCTGCACCTTTATTGATAATCACGCCATGCGTAGTAATACCAACCAAACCAGCTGAAAAAGCCCTTGCCCCAGAAGTAAATATATTTTTCGCCGTTATGTTGATATTCATTTGTGGAGAAAATACAATGGGGCAATAATAAGAATAGCCCACAACACCCGCAGACAAAGCAAAACTGACTTCAGAAAGCGTTTCTTCCAACAATTCCGCTGACATAGCATCTTGGAAGGAAATCTGTAAATTCCCTAAAAATTTGATTTCCAAAGGCAATGTTTGGTTATCGGGTTTTTGCATTTGCGCCAAAATACCCGCAGCAATGGCTTGTGTTTGCTCACTTTGCACAAACAAAGTATGAGCAGCTACATCAATATCATGAAATTGAACACTGCCCTCACTGCTACCCACAACAAGCCCCACAAAAGCGTCTTGCATGGATAAAACCCGCCAAGGAGCTCTTGCCTGTACCACAATATTTTTAAAAGTGCTTTTTTCTTGGTGACTAAAACCCAAATTACCCACCAAGCCACCAACCGTAGCCGACTGCGTACGCCAGTTTACGGCAGATTCATAATTCACCGCAATATTCTGAAAACTTGATGCCTCGGCATTCGCCACAAGCAACCCAGCTGTAATTTCTGATGTTTCTATATCTAAACTCGGCAAATAGACAATATTAACATCGTGAAACTGTGCTTTTTGTGCCACAGCAAAGAATCCCCAGAGGCTATCTTTTGGAACAATAGGCGCAGAAAAAGTTAGCGATTTTTTTGCCCCATAATAAGTTCCCGTAAAAGGCTTTTCAACATCTCCCAAAGGCAGAAAAGGTGTGGTAATAACAATATCCTTAGCTTGCGTGTATTTTCCTTTTAAATCAAGGGCAATATTTTTGACATCTTGGGCTGTAAATAATTGGTATTGCCGTTTGGCAAAAAAAGTCTTTTTAACAAGTTTTTGCGCTTTGAAGAATTGCAATTCTGCCTTTTCAACATCTTGAAAATCTATCCAAGCCATTTGCTCAGGCAATTCATAAACATGACTGTATAAATTTGTTGTCGTATCAAATGTTGTACGCACAAGGTTTAATGTATAGGCAATCAACGACAAGCGTTTATGCACAAGCCCTTGTATTTTTACGCTAACTTGCTGTGTGAGCAAATACAAACTATCTTCAGAAGACTGCAAAACAACCGCAATATTTTTATCCAAATCACCTGCGGTAATCTGCGTTTTATCTTGCGTACCCGCAAATTCCAACTCAAAACGTTGCACCTTTGCTTTCATTGACATGTTAGCGGTAACAGGTTTAGCCATCAAGGATATTTTAGGCGCATTTGCTTTTTGTTCAACTGCTGTATCTGCAATAGCCAACGCAACCACATTGGTATCAATAGCAGTAAGCAACACCACTGTGTCCAACATCTTCTGTTTATATGTTGTGTCCGCAATGGGTTTATGTGTTTTTATTTTTTTCTTCTCCAAAATTGGTTTAGCCAACACAGGCTGAGCAACCTGAACATATTGAAGAGTATCAACAGTCTGAGAAACCGCTGGCTCCTCAACAGCTTTTACAGGCTCTTGGTTTTGCGCTACCGTTTCATGCTGGTTTTTATTGCTCCCGCATGTTTTAAAGAGCAAGAGCAAACCTAAAACCAATAAAACAGCAACATACATGTAAATTTTCTTACCTTTGTTTTCCATAATTTTACAATTTTGGCGCAAAGGTAAAGAAAAATTCACATCACTATTTATTTTATTAACATTTTTTTACATTTACTCACTTTTGCCTTTAACCTTTTCTGCAAAAGCGTCCCAGAAACTTGTGGGAATTTTATCAAAACCTGAGAACATACCTGCGTTATAATGCCATTCTCCGCCGTCAATGGTTATCACTTCACCGTTAATGTAGGCGGAGAAATCTGAAAGCAAGTAAGCCGCTAAGTTTGCCAATTCTTGATGATCGCCAAAACGTTTCAAAGGCACACGTTGCATGGGGTCCACCACTTGGGCAATTTCTTTAGGAAAAAGCCTTGCCAAGGTGGCATCTGTTGGAAACGGACCTGGCGCAATGGCGTTGCTGCGAATGCCGTATTTTGCCCATTCCGCTGCCAAAGAGCGTGTCAAAGTGAGCACCCCTGCTTTTGCTGCCGCAGACGGCACCACATAACCAGAGCCTGTGTAAGCGTAGGTGGTAACGATATTCAGCATCACCCCTTGCTGTTTAAGTTCAATCCAACGTTTGCCAAGGGCTAGCGAAGCATTGTAAGTGCCTTTAAGCACAATATCCACCACAGCATCAAAAGCTCTGTTACTCAAACGCTCGGTAGGACTCACAAAATTGCCTGCTGCATTGTTTATCCAGCCATTTAAATCGCCAAAATGCGCCACAGTCTGTGCAATAATCCCTTCTATTTCTGCATAATTGCGGACATCACAAGCCAAAGGCAATATGTTTTTAGATATAGCTTGAAATTCCGAAGCTGTTTTTTCCAAAACCTCCAATTTTCTGCTACAAATCACCACATTGGCTCCCAATTCCAACAAATATTTCGCCATGGATTTCCCAAGTCCAGTGCCTCCTCCAGTTACCACAAAAGTTTTCCCCTCAAAAATAGGCGAGGTAAACATGGGTTTTTGATAATTCATCATATATTTTAAAATTAAGCGTTTCTTTCTCTTTCACGACTCGTTTTGGCTTGCAAAACATTTTGCTTGGCATGCAAGTATTGCGTGCGGTTTTCATAAATTTTACAAGCCATCTCAATAGCCTCAGCAAAAGCAAAAGGCTCTGCGATGTTTTTGCCCGCTATATCAAACGCCGTGCCATGCGCAGGCGAAGTGCGCACAATGGGCAGTCCTGCGGTAAAATTAACACCCCCTGGTGCTGTAAGGAGTTTAAACGGCACCAAACCTTGGTCGTGATACATAGACAACACCGCATCAAAGTTTTTGAAATTGCCACTGCCAAAAAAGCCGTCCGCTGGAAAAGCCCCAAAAACTTTCATGCCTTTCTGAAAACAAGCCTCCACCACTGGATTGATGATTTCTTTTTCCTGCATGCCGAGCATGCCTGCATCTCCCGCATGGGGGTTTAATCCCAAAACCGCAATTTTAGGCTGATTGATTGCAAAATCTTGTTTCAATGTTTGATTGAGCAAAGCAATAGTAGCCATTAACTTTTCCATTTGCAATTGTTCTGAAACTTCCTGCAAAGGCAAATGCCCTGTAAAAGTAGCAATGCGGATATTTTCGCTAATCATCATCATCAGATGCTGTGGCGCATCAAAATATTGTGCCAAATATTCTGTATGCCCCTTAAAACTGTGGTCTTTGGCAATCAAATGCGACTCTTTGCTGAGTGGTGCCGTAACGAGCACATCAATTTTATTGTCTTTCAAGTCTTGCATGGCAACGTCCAAAGATCTTAAAGAACATTCCATGGACTCTTTGGTGGGTTTTCCAATGTCCACCCTAAAAATATTGGGGTCTAAATTGACCAAGTTTAATTGTTTGGGTCGTGCCTCTTCCACCGAGTTGATTTGGCGAAAACGAAATTCCTCAATGTTGAGCATTTTCTTGTGGTACGCTAATATTTTGGGATAAGCATACAAAATGGGCGTATATCTATCGTTAAAATTTCCCTGTTGAAAAGTTTTCAAGATGATTTCCAATGCTATGCTATTGATGTCTCCTGTTGTAATGCCTAAACGTATCATAAATAGAATGTTTTTATCAAGCAAAAGTAAGAATTTTTTCTCAATTTTACTTATTTTTGTACAAAAACTAACAAACATGCAAAAAATAGCAAAATACTTTGTTGTGATGACTTTATTTTTATGCGCAAAAATTTTTGGGCAGAATGATTTTTTGCAAAAGACGGGTAATCACCTGCCTTTCACCGTGGCATTGGCTGTGGACGACAAGCAAAAAGCAGCGCAATTTTTTGTGCGTTATTTTATTAAAAATGTGAAAGGACAAAGGCTTGCCAGTGTTGAAAAATTATACGCTTGTGCGGATACCTTGCGGGACAGTTTGTATTTTGATTATGCGGAAGATTTGTATCACGGCACTTTGGTGGCTGAAATATACAGCACATCTGGCAAATACAAGCAATTGTACAAAAGCATAGAGCTGAAAAAGGGTGTAGCCTCTTGGGTGGACGACCTGGCAGAACTAAACCCCAAAACAAGCAAAGAAAATGTGGCACAAATCGCCAACCAAATCTATGAAAAATACCCCGAATACGAAGAAATAAGCAAACAAAAAGAAAGCGTTTTACGCTACGCTTCGGCAAGAGCCATACAAGAAAAAGACTGGGAGAAAGCCTTGTTTTTTTTAGAGAAAATGCAAAATTCTCCAGAAAAAAACTACAACACAGGACTTGTTGCACTTGGACAAGGTAATTTTGTTTTGGCGCATGACTATTTGAAAGATTTTAAAGACACCAATGCCACAATCACTTTACTATTACTTGGCAGATACCAAGAGGCTTTGGCAAATATAGAAACCATTAAAAACAAAAGTGCTGTGCAATATTATTTGCTGGCTTTGTGTGCTGCCGCTTTGGATAACCAGATATTGCTTACACAAAGTTTAAAAAATGCCGTGTATAAAAATGTCCAATTGAAGTTTGTGGCGCAACGGGAGCCTTTGTTTTACAAATACCAAAAAATATACGCCATTCTGCAAATTTTACGCTAATATGAATATCAATACTTTTTTAGAACTCTCTGGAACCATTGCCTTTGCTGTTTCTGGCACCAATACCGCCTCGGAAAAGCGCATGGATATATTTGGCTGCTTGGTCATTGCTTTTGTGAGTGCAGTGGGTGGTGGAAGTCTTCGGGATTTGCTCTTGGGTATTCAGCCTGTAAGCTGGATACAAGACAACAACACCATAATTGCCGTATCCATAGGCTGTTTGCTGGCATATTTTTTCAAGAAACGCATCACAAAACTGAGAAAAACACTTTTTTTGTTTGACACCATTGGCATTTCATTATTCACCGTGATTGGCATCAACAAAGCCCTGCTTGTGGGCGTAAACCCAGCGGTTGCCTTGATGATGGGCATTTCTTCGGCGGTGTTTGGAGGCGTTTTGCGAGATGTGCTCTGCAATGAAATTCCCTTGATTTTCAAGCAAGAAGTTTACGCTACGGCTTGCTTAGCAGGTGGCTTGTTGTATCTTTTTCTGCGCCAATTGGGCATAAGCGAACCTTTTGATTTAATAGCCACGAGTGCGTTTATTTTTTGTATTCGCATTTTGGCAGTCAAATACAAATGGACTTTGCATTTTTGAACTAAGGGTTTACACGCTTGCAACGCACAGCACCTGTTTTATTTGGGTCTGCCGCCGCTTGGCGTTTAAAGTCGTTTTCCGCATCTTTTAAGTCTGCATCTCGCGTGGCGCACACTTTACTTTTATAATTTTGGGTTTCTTTTTTTATCGTACCGTCTTCTTGCGTTAATTGAACTTCATAATCATAATTACACTCTGCGCAACGCTCGCAACTGGCAAAAAACAAGGCTAAAAAAAGCAAGCCTATCCATTTATAGGTATTTATCATATTTTATTTAATTTTCAGTTTGATACATCTTGGTACATTTCTATAGGCGGGCAAGCGCAAATCAAGTTTCTATCGCCATGGGCGTTGTCCACACGTTTGACGGGCACCCAGTATTTTTGCCTTTGCAAATAAGGCAATGGGAAAAACGCCTGTTTTTTGCTGTATGGTTTTTGCCAATCCTCCGCAATCAATTCCTCTGCCGTATGGGGCGCATGTTTTAAAGGGCTTTCTTGCAAAGCATAAACACCTTTTTTGATATTGTCTATTTCCTCGGCAATGGCTATCATCGCATCGCAAAATCTATCCAGTTCCGCTTTGTCCTCACTTTCTGTGGGTTCTATCATCAAAGTATCGGCAAGAGGAAAAGCCACCGTAGGCGCATGAAAACCATAATCCATCAAGCGTTTGGCAATATCCGCCACCTCAACACCCGTTTCTTTTTTCATGGCACGCAAATCCAAGAGCAATTCATGCGCAACGTGTCCTTTTGCACCCAAATACATCGCACGATAATAGTTTTCTAAGCGTTTGCGCATGTAATTGGCATTCAAAATGGCGTTTGCCGTAGCTTGGCGCAAACCATGCTCGCCCATCATGCGGATATAGCTATACGAAATCAAAACAATCAAAGCACTGCCAAACGGTGCGGCAGAAACCGCCGACAAAGGTTTTGCCTGCATACCTGCATACAAAGGATGCCCTGGTAAAAAATCTGCCAAATGCTTTGCCACGCAGATTGGTCCTGCGCCAGGTCCTCCCCCACCATGCGGAATGGCAAAAGTTTTGTGCAAATTCAAATGGCACACGTCCGCACCTAAAAAGCCCGGGCTGGTGTAAGCCACTTGTGCGTTCATGTTTGCACCGTCCATATAGACCTGTGCGCCCACGCCATGCACCAAGTCAATGCAAGCACGCACATTTTCTTCATATACGCCATGCGTGGAAGGATAAGTCAGCATCAAAACCGCTACATTTTCCGCATGTTCCTTGACTTTTTGAGCCAAATCTAATATATCTATATTGCCTTCTGCATCACAAGCCACTACGACAATTTTCATGCCACACATGGCAGCCGATGCTGGATTGGTGCCATGCGCCGATGCTGGAATTAAACAAATATTTCGGTTTTGTTGTTTAGACTCAAAATACGTTTGTATCACACGCAAACCTGCGTATTCGCCTTGTGCACCTGAATTGGGTTGCAAAGAGGTGGCGTAAAAGCCTGTTATTTCCGAGAGCAAATTTTGCAAATCGCTTAAAATTTCTCGGTAACCCAAGGTTTGCGCCTCAGGAGCGAAAGGGTGCATGTTTGCAAATTCTGCCCAGCTTAAAGGCATCAGTTCTGTGGCTGCATTGAGTTTCATGGTGCAAGAACCCAAAGGTATCATGCTATGCACCAAAGATAAATCTTTATTTTCTAAATATTTCAAATAACGCATCATCTTGGTTTCCGAGCGATGCGCCGAGAAAACAGGGTGTGCCAAAATATCATCACTTCTTAAAAACTGGGGAGGTAAAGCAACATCTGCCGTTTTTAATGCAGGAGCAGTTTTGCCCAAAGCATCTGCCAAAACTTGCACAATCTCCACAATATCCGCTTCTGTTGTGCCTTCGCCAATTTGTATGCTAAAATCAGTAGCGTTCCAATAATAAAAGTTGATGGCTTTTGCTTCCGCTTTTTCTTTCAAAGTATTCAACAAAGCACCTTGAGGCATTTGCAGATACAGCGTATCAAAAAATAGCTGGTGTTTAACCATATAACCCAAACTTTTTGCAGACTCGGCAAGGTTTTTTGCCAAAGTATGAACCGTTTTGGCAATCTGTTGCAAACCTTCTTTGCCGTGATACACCGAATAAGCCGCTGCCATATTGGCAAGCAAAGCCTGTGCCGTGCAGATATTGGAAGTAGCTTTATCTCTTTTGATGTGTTGTTCTCTGGTTTGGAGTGCCATGCGCAAAGCAGGTTTGCCGTGTGCATCTAGGGACACGCCGATAATGCGCCCCGGTAAATCTCTTTTATAAGTTTCTTTGCAGGCAAAAAATGCC
>CANHHI010000033.1 GCA_947460225.1 Flavobacteriales bacterium | reverse complement strand
CCCAACGCATTCCCCTTTAAAAATCTCTAAATTGATATTTTTCAAAGCGGAAAAAGTATCCACAGGGTTTGGTTTAAATATATCAAAAACGCGTTCCTTAATCGTAAATTGAGGACGCTTGTGCAAACGGAAAGTTTTGCTCACCTGATGTAAAGAAATGGCTATGTTTTTTTTCACCACAGAAAATATAAGGCAAAGTTACAAAATATTTTTTAAAACGGGAAATTAAGCCCTATTTTTCAAATTGCGCAAGCAATCTAACACCACGAGCAAAACCTTAAAAACAGCAAAACTTTCCAAACGTTTATATTGCGCAACACTTGATGTGGTTTTATAAAGCGCATTGTATTGCCCATAAAAATCTGATAAAATCTCATCTGCGGGGTATGTTTTAGTCGGCTGGAATGTATTTTTAAGGACTTCAGGCAAATCTGCTTTAGGCGTATGGCATATTGTTTCAAAAAGCAACTCCCAACGTTTGCCAATCACTGCCAAATCATATTGTTGGACACTTTGCATCGCATTTTTTCCCATGTCTGAACAGATTTTGGGATTTTCTATTAAAAAAATGATTTTATCCGCCATAGCCGCTATATCATCTTGCGCCAGCACAAAACCATCTATGTTGTTTTCTATTAAGTCATAAAAGCAGGGCAAGTGCATCACCACAGAGGGCATAGCATATTTTTTAGCTTCCAAGAGTGCCATGGGCATACCCTCCCTCAAAGAAGTCATCACGTGCATGCTTGCCTTGGCATAATATTTTTCAACATCATGGACGTTGCCTGTAAACGTAACTTGACTGTACACACCCAAATCTTGGGCAAGTTTTTCCAAATCCGCACGCAAAGCACCATCACCAACAATAAACAAATGCCAATCCGCATGCTTTTGCGCCACCAAAGCAAAAACCCGCAAGAGTTTATCGATAGCTTTGGCAGGACTAAGCCTAGCAACAGCGATAATATTTTTACCTTTTTCTAGATGCACATAAGTATCCAAAGCAAAAGGATTTGGATTTGGCATATACACTACATTATTTAAGATACTGCCGTGAATTTGGTAATCATAGCTGCTTAAAACGGTTAAAGCACTGATTTTGCGCCATGTCTCCAAACGTTTGGATATAAAAGCCTGCGCTGGACTGGCTTGATATAGCGTAAAGAAAGCATTGTGCTCGGTTAAAACAACTTTTTTACCCAAATCCGACAAAGCATCTGCCAATACGTAAGTGTAAGCGTTCCAATACGCATGAAAAGAAAAAATATGAATGTCTTTTGCCAAAATGCTTGACAAATCTTTTGTTCTTTTGCCCTTGAGCACAATTTTTTGCACACCGCTTTGCAAAGGATAAGGCGAAGGTTTATCTTCTAAAATAAAAACATAGACTTGCCGACCCTGGCTTTGAAAATAATTTGCCAAAGTTTGCACCACCCGCTCTGCGCCTCCCGAAGATAAGTGATCTATAAAAAAAGCAATGTTCATACAATAGTCTAATGATTACGCCATCTAAATATAAATCTTTCCCAAACTTTGCGCCAACCCATGGCTTTAAAAAAATCTAGAAAATTCAGATACCAAAAAATAAACCGCAGAATTTTTGATGTTTTGACACGTTTGTAATAAGGCGTAGCCTGGCAAAGTCTTTCGTATAAGACATTATATTGGCACACAAAATCAGCAGTAATAGCTTGTGATGGATAAACCCGTGCAGGTGCATATTGAGTTTTGATAACAGCTAAAGCCTCTGGTTTAGACTGATTGACAATTACATCAAACAAATCTTCCCAACGCTTACCAATAACATCTACATTGTATTTTTTTACATACACTTGGGCTTTTTTTCCCATTGTTTTGATTTCTTCTGGGTGCTTAATTAAAAAATCAATATGTTGTGCCATCGTCTCAATATCGTCTTGGGCAACTATAAAACCGTCTTCGCCATGTTGCAGTAAATCCTTAAAGCAAGGCAGTTCCATCACAACCGAAGGAATGCCAAACTCTTTGGCTTCTGTTAAAGCAAGTCCCCAACCCTCAAAATCCGAAGTCATCACGTGAAGACTAGCCTTGGCGTAATAGTCTTTCACATTGGACACCGTACCCAAAAAAGAAACTTGATTGGATATACCTAAATCCTTAGCCAATTGAACAAGTTCCAAATGCAAAGTGCCATCGCCCAATATCAACAAATGCCAGTCTGGGTGTAACGCTACAACACGTGCAAATACGTGTAAAACTCTATCCACACGTTTTTGGAGTTCTAAGCGTGCCACGGCAATGATATACTTTTCATATTGGCTCTGTAAAGGAAAATCAGAAGAAAAAGTATTGGGATTAGGCATATAAACCACGTTATCTAAAATACTGCTGTGAATTTGATAATCATAAGACGATAAAACCGTTAAAGCATCGGCTTTTTTCCAAGTTTCTATACGTCTGGAAACAAAAGTGCTGATATAGGCTTCCCAATACAAATGATAAAAAATATTATGCTCTGTAAAAGTTACTTTTTTGCCCTCTTCCAGTAAAGCATTGGCAATTTGAAAATTATAGGTGTTCCAATACGCATGAAAAGAAAAAATATCTATATCCATTGCCAAGAGCGCTGACAAATCTTGCGCAAAATGCTGTGCACCTTTTAAATAGAAAATTTGCACACCTGGATATAAGGGATAAGCGTTTTCTTTGGCATAACGCAAAAAAATAAACACTTGGTGGTTTTTGCCTTGCATATAGTTTGCAAGGGTTTGCACAATGCGCTCCGCACCGCCACCCGAAAGGGCATCCATAAAAAAAGCTATTTTCATATCATTTATTTTACAAGTTTACGTTTAATCACACGGGCTATTTGCTGTAAGTGGAAAATGCCATGTATAAGAAAAAAAGCCCATTTACTCAAAGATTGCATATCGTAACCCAATAAAGCCCGTATTTTTTTTTCTTTTTTTTGGGCTTGCAAAGCCACAAGGTGCATACCCTGCACAGCAAACTCAGGCAATTGCGCTACATAATCAGCAAACAAATCTTGATTTTCTTTTGCGAGCACTTGTTGATAAGCATTTGCAGCATGTTGGACTAAAAAAGCATACAATTCTTCTTGAAAAGGCAAGTGCAGAGATTGGTGAAATGCTTTTAAATCCGCAAAACTGCGCTTATAGTCTGCAAGATGTCGCAGGGAAAAACTGCGCATGATGGATTCTTTGTGTTCTACATAATTGTAAAAAACTGCTGGAATTTCCATGAAACCTTTGCAGGTAGCCAATAGACGAAAAGTAGCCACCATGTCTTCGTAATAGCAATCCGAAGCAAATAAAGGTGTATTTTGCAAAAGAATTTCTCGCTTATACATTTTATTCCACACGGCAATGGGTATTTCCTGCAAGAGATAAGCACGCAAAGCCTCCGTGCCTGTATAAGTTTGCGTTTTAGACCGAACGGAAGTTACTTTGTTTTGTTCATTGACAAAACGATAGCCAAAACCCAAAATATCTACTTGTTCTTTATCGATTGTTGCGGACAAAAAAGAGAGAGCTTCTTTATCCAACCAGTCATCGCTATCCACAAAAGCAATGTATGTGCCTTTTGCCAAAGCTAAACCTGCATTTCTTGCCCCTCCTGGACCTTTGGGGCTTTCGTGTGTAATCAGACGTATTCTATTGTCTTTTTGCGCATACGTTTGCAGGATAACGGGTGAGGCATCGCTAGACGCATCATCTACCAAAATAATTTCTATTGCCGCTAAGGTTTGGGCAAGCAAACTATCTATACATTTTGCCAGATATTTTTCTGCATTATGCACAGGCACAACAACACTAATTTTAGGATTTATCATTTAAAGCGAAAAAATAGACGTTGAACATGAAACAAAACACGGACAAAGAAAACCCGAAAGCCAACCACTTTGATGAAATCAAAAATCCTTATACATTTGAGCAAAAAGTCCATAGGTAAAAAAGCCTGCAAACGACTATACTTAGATAAAGTGCACAGTTTGGTGTATAAAATATTATACTCCACCACAAAATCTGCAATGATTTTTTTGGTATCCTGCGCTACTAGTACATAATTGGTTTTTAATTGCGCATTGATTATAGCTTGCGGATTTTCCAAAACCAATTGAAATAAATTTTCCCAACGCTTGCCCACCACATCTATATTATAGGCTTGAACACGTTCTTTGGCGGTTTTTCCCATGGCTTTGCAAGCATCGGGGTTTTCTATGAAAAATTTGATTTTATCCGCCATTGCAGCTATGTCGTCTTGCGCTACAATAAAACCATCTGCGCCGTCTTGCATTAAATCGTAAAAACACGGTGCGTCCATCACAACCGATGGCATACCAAATTGTTTGGCTTCGGTCAAGGCAAGTCCCCAGCCTTCGTGTAAAGAAGTCATCAAATGAATGCTGGATTTTGCATAATAATCTGCCACATTTTTCACATTGCCCACAAAACTTACACGGTCTGCAATGTGGAGCGCTTGGGATAAATTGGCTAATTCCACACGCAAATCCCCATCGCCCAATATAAGCAATTGCCAATCTTTGTGCGTGTTGGCAATCAAAGCAAAAGCACGCAAAGCCCTATCCACCCGCTTGTGATGCGCTAAACGAGACACCACAATAATATTTTTTTGATAACTTGTTTGCAAAGGCAAAGACGCAGAAAAGGTGTTTGGGTTGGGCATATACGCCACATTATCTAGCACCGCACCGTGTATTTGATAATCATAGCCACTGAGCACCGTCAAAACATTTACTTTTTGCCAGCTTGGTTTTCGTTCCGCCACAAAAGGCGACAAAATATCTCTATACAATTGAAAAAAAACACTGTGCTCCGTAAGGGTAACTTTTTTGCCCCCCGCCACAAGCGCATCTGCCAATTCATAACAATAAGCAAGCCAATAAAAATGCAAAGAATAAACATCTAGCTGATAAGGCAAAACTTTCTGCAAAGTGCTTGACACATCATTGGGTATGTCCACAATGTGCACACGGCTATCCACAGCATATTCTTGCGGCAGTCTTTTCAAGACAAAAATATAGACCGTATGCCCTTGTTGCGCTAAATAATTGGACAAAGTTTGCACCACCCGTTCAACGCCACCATTGCCGAAATATTCAATAAAAAAGCCGATTTTCATACCTTAGTTTTTTATTGCAAGGTGTTGTATTTTGCAAACACTTCTTGTGGGGTTCCCGTCAAAACAAGCTCGCCCTTGTGCAACAAAAATGCCCGAGAACAATACTTTAAAATATGTTCTTCGCTGTGTGAAACCAAGATTACTGTTCGGTTTTTGTTGAGCATAAAGTTTTTTTCAATAGCTTCTGTGGCTTTTTGGACAAATTTGGCATCGCCCACGGCAAAAACTTCATCTAAAAAGACAATATCGCTTTCGGCATACATGGCAATGGAAAAAGCCAAACGCTGCACCATACCCGAAGAAAAATATTTGATTTTGACATCAACAAATGCTTGAAGTTCGGCAAATTCAAAAATATTATCAAAAATGTGCTTGATTTTTTCTTGGCTCAATCCCAAAATAGAGGCATTGATATAGACATTATCCCTTGCCGTCAATTCATGGGCAAAACCCAAACCTAAATTCAAGAGCAAATGATCGCCGTGCATCACCACTTTACCCCCCTTGTCTGGCATATAAATGCCTGTCATAATTTTAGTGAGCGTGGACTTTCCACTGCCATTGCGCCCGACAAGCCCAACGCATTCGCCTTTGTAAATCTCTAAATTGATATTTTTCAAGGCTTGAAAGGTATCCGAACCATGGAACCTAAAAAAATCAAAAACACGCTCTTTTAAGGTATAAATGGGTCGCTTACTCAGACGAAAAGTCTTGCTTACTTGCCGTAAGCAGATTGCTATCTCTTTTTCCATACTTGCTTTTATACATTAAACTGAACAATTTATAACAATTCACTGGCTCGCCTGCCCAAAGTGCGGAGCATATAATAGCCAATGGCAAAGAAAATAAACGTATGCACAACATTTGCCAACACCCAAGTTATTTCTGGATTTTGACCATAAATCAGCACTTTGCGCATATTTTCCAAAACGCCAAACATCGGATTTAGATACACAATAGAAGGGAAATTTTCCAAATATAAATCTGCCTTAAAAATCACTGGGGAAATCCAGTACAAAGCAAAAGAAACAATCGCCCAAATTTGCTGAATATCCCGCAAAAGCAAATATAAATTAGACAAAATAAGTGCCAAGCCTAAAAACATAAAAATATCAAGCAAGAGCAACAAAGGCGTCCAAAGCACAGTCCAGTGCAGTGGATAACCCAGCAAAAGCATCACAAATAAAAACACCGAAAAATTAAACGCAAAACCACGCAAAACCGTCAGCATCTGCGAATAGTAAATGTGCATTTTGTTCAAACTCGCATACTCGTAAAGGTATTTTTTAGTTGCCAAGGTATAAACCATGCCCCCCGTACTCTCGCCAAACATATTCCACATCAATTGCCCCAAAAAGAGTTTAATTAAAAAATCGGAATCATTGTTGTGCAAAATAAACTTAAAAGCTATGTAATAGATAGCAATCTCCGAAAGTGGCTTAAACAAAGCCCACAAAATGCCGAGTTTGTTTTCATAATAGCGCAATTTGTAATCCACTTTACTCAAAAGCCATATCGTCTGCCACGTGTTGTACTTCATATTTTATCGGTATAATCTGGAATTTCCTGCAAAAATAGGTATTTTTTATCTGCTACTGATTTTTTAAAGCAAAAATGTTGTATGCCATTGGTGATAAGCAGCAAAGGTGCCGTCAAAACCATGTCGTAATTTGCCAATTGGTCAAATACTTTTTGTTCAATGGCAATATGAGGCGCTTTGCACTCCACCAGCAAAGCGGGTTTTAAATGTTCGTCTAAAAATAGCAAATCCACCCGAAACAAAATTTTGCCCAATTTAATTTGCCTTTCAAAAATAAGCCTGCCTTTTGGATATTTTTTTTCTTGAATCAAAAAATGCGCCACATGTTGCCTAACCCACTCCTCAGGAGTAAGCACCACACGCTTTTTACGAAAATCGTCCCATATCCAAGTTTTTTTTTCTGCTTGAAAAATTTGAATATCAGAAATTTTTGGTAAATTTAGCCTCGGAAAACGAGCAATCGGCACCATCTTATTAGCAAAGTTATAAAAAAATGAAACTTAAAAAAAATTATTGCGCTTTTTTGTTGTTGGCATCTAGCCATTTATACGCCCAAAAAGGCTACTGGCAACAAGAAGCACGCTACCAAATGGACGTGCAAGTAGATGTACAGACCAATACTATGCTGGGTAAGCAGGAAATTTTTTATACCAATAATTCGCCTGACACCTTAAACAAAGTGTATTACCATTTGTATTACAATGCTTTTCAGCCTGGTAGCGAAATGGATATGCGCTCGCAAAATATCAGCGACCCCGACCGCAGAGTGGGCAAAAGAATTTCGCTTTTAAAACCAAACGAAATCGGTTATCAACGCATTAAAAATTTATACGCCGATGCAGATAGCCTAGATTATACCATTACGGGCACTATTTTAGAGGCAAAGCTCAAAAAACCCATCAAGCCAGGAGGAAAAGTAAAATTCAGCCTGAATTTTGAAAGCCAAATTCCCCTGCAAATCAGAAGAACTGGGCGCAATAGTCCCGAGGGCATTGCCTATTCCATGACGCAGTGGTATCCCAAAATCAGCGAATACGATATAGACGGCTGGCACGCAACGCCATACATTGGCAGGGAGTTTCACGGCGTTTGGGGCAGTTTTGACGTGCGCATTCACATCGATAAAAAGTATATTTTGGCAGGCACTGGTATTTTGCAAACGGGTACGCAAGACAAATACCCAGACAAAACCACTTGGCATTTCAAAGCGGACAAAGTACACGATTTTGCTTGGGCAGCCGACACCAATTACACCAAGGAAAGCATAATACTCACAAACGGGGTGAAAATAAATTTTGTGTATCACAGAATGGCACAAAATGCAGAAGTTTGGGACGCATTCAAAGAAAAAATGCCTCAGATTTTCGCCCTAGCCGAACAAAAATTTGGCAAATACCCTTATGCAGAATACAGTTTTATTCAAGGTGGAGACGGAGGCATGGAATACCCCATGTGTACCTTGATGCTCGGTAATAAAAACTTTAATTCAACCATTCATACCGCCACCCATGAATTTATGCACAGTTGGTTTCAGGGCATGCTCGCCACCAACGAAAGCCTATATGCTTGGATGGATGAGGGCTTTACCTCTTACGCCGAAGACGTCATACTCAACGAAGTGTTGCAAACCAAAGAACATTTGCCCAATGCAAGGAGTTATGATGGTGTGATTACATTATTTACCAAAAATCTTGCCGAACCCTTGACCACGCATGCGGATTTTTTTGATACCAACGTGGGCTATTCCGTGTCTGCATACAGCAGAGGCAGTGTATTTTTGTCGCAATTGAGTTATATCATAGGCAAAGAAAATTTTGAAAAAGGCATGCTTGCCTATTACAACACCTGGAAATTTAAGCACCCCACGCCAAGGGATTTTAGAAAAATTATGGAGCAGGTTTCCAATATGCAATTGGATTGGTATTTTGAGCAATACATTGGCACCTTGAAAAAAACAGATTATGCCATAGATAGCCTAAGAAATCAAAATAACAAAACCCAAATCTATCTCAGTAGAAAAGGCAATTTTGTTATGCCCATAGACCTGCAAGTCTTTCAAGCGGATAGCATGTATCAATTTTATAACATTCCCCTAGATGTGATGCGTGGCGCAAAAACACAAGACGATGATGCTGTAAAAATACAAACGCAAAAACCTTGGTTTTGGACAAATCCGTTATACAAACTAGAAATAGACACGCCTCTTTCGGATATTATTGCCATATCCATAGATGCCAGCGATAGACTTTTGGATTTTGACAAAACAAACAACCAATTGTTTTTAAACCATATTACATTATCCAGCAATCTAAATGGAAAACTGGCTCAAATACAACTCCACAAAACCAAAGGAGCTTGGGAGGGCGTGTATGTGGAAATTGTGCAAAAAATAGCCAAAAAAACGAGTACTATACTCTACCCTATTCCAACACAAGAAAACGAACAAGATAAATTAGATATTATCTTGCCTTTAAAAAGCAAGCAAATAGAAAGCATCAAACTCAAAACAAATATAGGCTATTTTAATCTCGCAGACCATGAATAAAAATTATCTAGTTGTGCTAACAGGCATTGCAGCTGGTTTACTCAGTGGGCTCTTTGGCTTGGGCGGAGGTATTATTGTGGTGCCGATGCTAGTCTATATGCTCGGCATGACCCAACACGAAGCACAAGGCACTTCCCTTGCGATGATGCTCCCTCCTATTGGCATTTTGGCAGTATGGGCATATTATCAAGCTGGTGCCGTAAATTGGACCTATGGCTTAATGATTGCCCTTGGCTTTGTCTTGGGTGGGTTTATCGGGGCAAAGCTGTCTTTGCGCCTGCCACAAAAACAGCTCAAAAAAGTTTTTGCATTCTTTTTAATTTTAATCGCCCTAAAAATGTTATTATGATAAATGAAATCTTAATTTTACTTGCCATCGGCATTTGCGCAGGCATACTCAGCGGACTTTTAGGCGTGGGTGGTGGCACGGTTATTGTACCCTCTTTGGTGTTTTTTATGGGTATGAACCAACACGAGGCACAAGGCACTTCACTGGCTTTGATGCTTTTGCCTATTGGCTTATGGGCAACCAAAAAATACCACGACAAAGGCGCAGTGAACATAAAATTTGCCATGATTTTGGCAGGGGCTTTTGTGCTGGGCAGTTTTGCAGGGGCTAAAATATCGCTCAACCTAGATGAAGTCCAAATAAAAAGAACTTTTGCCATGGTTTTGATTGCCATTGCATTAAAAACACTACTTTTTGATTTGCGCAAAAAAGACTAGCCATGAACAAATACATTGAAAACTGGAAAAACCTAGGCATTATTGACACAGAAACTGCCGAAAAAATTGCCAGCTACCAAACGCAGATTGAGCAAGAAAATCAGGTGCAGTTGCAAAAAAACATCCTGCACGTGCTGGCTTTTTCCCTTTTTGCTATTGGCATAGGATTTTTATTTTTTTATGATTGGCTTGAGCTAGGCAGAAAGTACAAAATGGTGCTTGCTTGCGTTCCCTTTACACTCGGACTGGGCATGATCATTTTTGCCGTTCTGAAAGAAAAACATAGTGCCTTATGGCGTGAGGTAGTGGCGGGTATAGCAAGCCTTGGCGGTTTTTTTTCGGTATCTCTCTATAATAACATAATAGCGTACAATGTATATTATCAAAATCTATATGAATACAGTCAAAAATTTGTGCGTCAATTTTTTGCTGATATCTATATTGCTATGGCTTTTTACGCTTTGGGTCTAGCGTATTATTTTAGATCCTTTTGGGCTTTTTTGGTTTTTGGCGTGCTTGCCACCTCGCATTTCCAAAGTAGCCATCTATATGAAACCATAGGCGTTTGGTTTGCACTAGGTATGCTTATATCAGTTTTCACCCTCCATACAAGGCTAAAAAATCAAAACCATTCTTACGCCTATTTTTTAGAAATTTTTACCCACAGCACACTGTCCTTGTGTTTGGTGATTTTGTTTTGCATAAACACCAGCAGTGCCTTACATTTGCTATGGGGAGGTTTTTTATTGGGCATGATTTATATTGGCACAAAAAAATGGCAAAGCAATTACATGGCTTTCATGGCTTTGTTTTGGTTTATGACATGGCTATACGTAGCAGTGCATGTGCTATTTAAAAAACCTAATGACTTTTCAATAGCCATAGACCAAATGCGCTACATAGACAAATCATTTTATTTTTTAGTCAGTGGCGCAGGCGTATTTATCTTGCCCTATTACGCTTGGAAAGAAAAATGGCATATACTCTATTTACCACTCCTGCTATTGGTTTTAAAATTACACCACGCTTTTTTTCAAGGAAATTTAGCAGTCTATCAAATCATTTGGAGTCTTGTAATACTGAATTTTTCTTGGTTTTATATTTACCTAGGTTTAAAAAATAAAACAAACTTGTACATCAATTTAGGCTTAATTTTGCTCGTCATCGCAATTTGGGAAAGGCTCTCCACTTGGCAAACAAACGCACTTATAAATGGCTTGATTTTTATAGTATTGGGTGGCTTATTTTTATGGATTTACAAACAAGTGAAAGATAAATAGTAGCAGAATGCGCATAGATAAATTTTTGTGGTGTGTCCGCTTGTACAAAACCCGCTCTTTGGCTACCAAAGCCTGCGAACATAACCAAGTTAAAATACAGGGCAATTCCGTGAAAGCCTCTCGGGAGGTAAAAATTGGCGAAACCATTCAGGTGGACAAAGAGGGCATAAAATACCTTTTTGGGGTGAAGGCTATCCCAGAAAGTCGCATGGGTGCGCCACTGGTGGTTCAGTTTTTGGAAAATCAAACCCCACAAGAAGAATTAGACAAAAAAAACATGATGCGCTTAAATTATACACCGTACCGTGAAAAAGGTAGCGGGCGTCCCACAAAAAAGGAACGCCGAGACCTAGATGATTGGACAACCGTTTAATTACAAAGCACAACTATTTGCCTTGGACAAAGGCAAATTTGTTTTGGCAAGACTGGCAAAACCACCCGCTATTTCCTGCAAGTTTTGAAAACCTTGCTTGTGCAAAAAACTGGTGGCTATCATGCTTCTGTAACCGCCTTGGCAATGCAGGGTATAAGGTTTTATTTTGTCTAAATTTTTGCTCCAAGCATGAATATCCGCCAAAGGCAAGTGCTTAGCATGTTGGAGGTGTTGTTTTTCGTATTCGCCTTGTTTGCGCACATCTAAAATAGCGGTATCCGTTTTTTGCCCCGCAAAATCTTCTGCACTTATACGCTTGATACTAGACAAAGGTTTTCCAGCCTTTTGCCAAGCTGCTACGCCACCTGCTAAATAACCCAAAACATAGTCAAAACCCACACGGCTAAGTCGTATAATAGCTTCTTCCACTTGGTTTTCTTCCGCCACCAAAAGCAAAGGCGTTTGCACATCTTGCAAAATAGTTCCTACCCAAGGGGCAAAGTCCCCAGCTAAGCCAATATTTATCGCCTCTGGAATAAAGCCTTTGCAAAAAGTATCTGCATGGCGCACATCAAGCACGGTTGCTTTTTGGCTTTGCAATATGTTTTCAAACTCTTGCGCCGAAAGGGCTTTGGCAGATTGGGCAAGCACTGCATCAACGCTTTGACTGCCTTGTTTATTGAGGGCAACATTCAGCGAAAAATAAGCTGGTGGAGCCGTCAAACCTTCTGTTACGGCTTGCACAAAAGCCTGTTTATTGGGTTGATTGAGGGCGTAATTGGTCTTTTTTTGATTGCCTAAGGTATCCTGTGTGGCATCTATCATGTTTTTACCGCAAGCACTGCCTGCGCCATGGGCTGGATACACCACAATATCATCGGGTAAAGGCAATATTTTCTTATACAAGCTATCGTATAAGATACCTGCCAAGTCCTCTTGACTCAGATGCGCTGCTTTTTGCGCCAAATCGGGTCTGCCTACATCGCCCAAAAATAGCGTGTCGCCTGTAAAAATAGCGATGGGCTTTTGCTGTTCATCATAGAGCAAATAACAGGTGCTTTCCATCGTATGCCCGGGTGTGTGTATGGCTTGCAATTGCAATTTGCCAATGCGAAATTTTTCGCCATCTTTGGCAATGTGTGCGGGAAAATTTGGCTCGGCAGTTTGCCCATAAACAATTTGCGCCCCTGTTTTTTGTGCCAAATCTAGGTGTCCAGATACAAAATCCGCATGAAAATGCGTTTCAAACACGTATTTGATGTTTGCGCCTTCTTGTTTTGCCATGTCTAGGTAGTCGCCTACTTCTCGCAAAGGGTCTATAATGGCAACTTCCCCTTCGGAGCTAATGTAATAAGCACCTTGTGCCAAACATTTGGTGTAGATTTGCTGTATTTTCATGTTTTATTTAGCTATTTCTTCAATATTTTCGCCCGTAAGAAAGCCAACGTTTT
>CANHHI010000032.1 GCA_947460225.1 Flavobacteriales bacterium | reverse complement strand
GATTTTACATACCCACACGTTTTTTTCGTTCCGCTTCCAGCATCAACACATTGTTATCCGCAATAAACAAGCTAGAAAGTATTTTAGGACTACCATGCAAGACAATTTCTGCAGATTTTTCATCTTTGTCTTTGAGTTGCACTTTATACTTTGTAAACACAAGCTCCTGTGCTGTTTCCAGATTGTCCTCGGTGGCATAAATGTAAAACAAACCTTCCTCTTCCAATAATGCAGATTGTGGTACAGAAAAATCCAGTTCTTCCCCACCATCACTATGGCTTAAAATAGCTTGTACTTTCATATTAACCGCCACCAAATTTTGAATGTCCTTAGGCACAAAAAAACGCACGTGTGCAGACACGCTTCTGGTCGTTGGGTCAAAGGAGTGTTCCATATTAAACACTTTGCCCGTCAAATTGGGTATTTTTTCATTGCTAAACGATAACTCTACTTCTTGCCCCAAAGCAATGGTGTGAATGTCTTTTTCATAAATATACAATTCTGCTTGCAATTCACTGGTATTGACAATTTTTAACATGGCTTTATCTTTTTCCAAAGATTCCCCAATGGTAATAGCGAGGTTTTGCACATAGCCATCAATAGGCGCAAGCACTTGCATTTCTTTGACAATATTTGGATTCTCAGCGTCCAATTGCGACAAATCTGCGCCCAAAAGTTCTAGTTTTGCACGCAAACTTTTTGTTTTGTTTTTCATCGCCTTGTATTTGGCTTCTGCCAATTGCAAATCCGAGAGTGCACCCACATTTTTGCTGTTCATGGTTTTTTGCCTTTCATATACACTAAGCAAAAGTTTTGCCTCTTCTACACTTTGCAAATATTCTGCCTGCAAATCTATGAATTCCATGCTTTCCAGCTTAATCAGCAGATTGCCTTTTTTGACTTCTTGCCCTTCTTGCACAAAAATTTTCATCACACGCGCTGGCAAAACCGCACTCATAACAGATTCGTAGTTTGGCAAGGCAGTAATCACGCCATTGAGATATACCCTATCTTTTAAAGACGACAGTTGCGCTTTTTTAGGGTTTATATTTAAATTGCTCAATTGAAGTGGAGACATCAAAATCTGCGTGTTTTCCAGCTTTATTTGCTGTGTTTCGGGTTGTGCTTCCGTGCAGGCGAGCAAAAGTGCTACCAAACCGAATAGGGGGATTTTTTTCATCATATTTTTTAGGTTTAATTTCCACTGAGGTATTGTAGTTTTAGCCAGGCGGCATTGTATTCTTTTAAAGTTTCTAGGTAACCCAACTGAATTTGAAAAGCGAGTTCTATGTTTTGCAAATATTGATAATAGGTAATTGCACCGAGCTTATAACTTTCTTTTGCACTACGGATAATTTCGCTAGATTCTTTTAAACCAAAGTTTTCATAATACTGCAAATTGCCTTGGTGTTGCTTGTAAAATTCCAAGGAACTTCCATATTCGCTACTGATTTCATATTGCGCCAAGTCTCTTTGCGCCTCCGATTCTTGCAATAGTCTATCTTGACTGCGCAAACGTCCTGCATGATTCCAAGCCCATAAAGGCACAGAAATACCAATTTTAAAACGATAGAGTAGAGGAGAATTAGATTCTCCTTGATTGAGGTAACCCAAAACCAAACCAGGAAATAGCTTAAAATATTCCGTTCTGCGTTCAAAACGAGACACCTTTAATGCTTGATTATACACCGCCAAAGTTGGGTTGTTATCAACGGCTTCCTGTGTAAAATTGGTATCCATCACGTCCTGAAACTTACTCAATTTCTCTTGAGGCTTATAGCGCACCAAGCTGGCGTTGCCTATCAAAAAAGAAAAACGAATTTGCTCACTGCTAAATTGGTTGAGTGCCTCTTTGAATGTCAATTCTATTTTTTTATATTGCGATTGCGCATTGAGTTTTTCTAGTTCTGAAATTTGCCCCACAGCAAGTTGCACCTGTTGTATGCGCACAATATCCGAAAATAACGTTGCCATTTCTTGCAAAAGGGTTGTTTTTTCATAGAAAAACTGCAAATTCAAATATCCCTCTTTGATGTTGTAAATGAGCTCGTTTTGTCCTACTTTTTTTTCTGCACCTGCCAAATTTACCCTTTGTTTTTGCGTGGCTGTTTGCATGGCATACACGGCAGGAAAATCCAAATTTTGAGACACGGATATTTTGAATTTATCGGGGTCTGTTGCTTCCAAAGCCACCTCTGGGTTTTCTAAATTAAATCCAGATGCCATTTTTGCCTTTTCACTTTGCATGCGCCTTTCCAAAACCCTTATTTTAGGGCTCTTTGTCAAAGCATTTTGCAAAGCGTCTTCCAAGCGGATAGTCGTAAAAAGATTGCTATCAATTTTAGCGATGCTTTTTAAACCCAGCAAATGCTCTTGTGCGTATAAGCCCGTCGTGCCAAACGCAAATCCCAACAAAATAAAATTTCTAAACATATAACTTAAAATGCTTTTGCGGTTTATTTGTCTTCTGTTTCTAAAGGATATAATATACAAAATAGGCAAAATGAGCAGGGTCATTACCGTCGCGCTCAAAATGCCACCAATCACCACCGTAGCCAGTGGTTTTTGCACTTCTGCACCTACATTGCTAGAAAAAGCCATAGGTAAAAAACCAAGCCCTGCCACTGCCGAAGTCATCAAAATAGGGCGAAATTTCTCTTTGATACCTACAAAAACCATTTTATCCAAGTGGTTGTAATCTAGTCGTAAGGCTTTGAAATGGCTGAGTAGCAAAATGCCATTCAACACCGCAATACCCAAAAGTGCCACAAAACCAACGCCTGCGGAAATGCTAAAATTCATATCCCTCGCCATCAGGGCAAAAAGCCCACCCACACAAGACAATGGAAGCATCAAATATACGAGTAAACTTTCTCTAATTTTTCTAAATGTAGCAAAAAGCAGGGCAACAATAATCAAGAGTGCCACAGGCATCACTAAGCCCAAACGGCTTTTTGCACGGTTTAAATTCTCAAAAGCACCGCCGTATTCTACGTGGTAGCCTTGTGGCAAAACCACGTGCTCTGAAATTCTACCCATGGCATCATGCACCACAGATTCCATATCCCTGCCACGCACATTAAAGCCAAGGTTTAATCGACGCTGCAAATTTTCTCTGCCAATTTGAGAAATGCCTAAATTTTCTTCTATCGTGGCAATTTCACGCAAAGGAATAGCATTGCCGTATCGGTCGTGTATGGGTAAGTTTTCTATGCTTACCACTTTTTTGCGGTCTTCTTCGGATAAGCGCAGGCTAATGTCAAAACGCTTTTCTCCTGCATACACCATACCGCTAAATGAACCTGCAAATGCGGTTTGCAATACTTTATTGACTTGTTCCACACGTATGCCATAGCGGGCAAGTTTATCTTTTTGATACGTTACATTGATTTGTGGCAAGCCGATTTCTTTGGGCAATTGCAAATCCACAGCACCTTCCACCTGTCGGAGTTCGGCGTTGATAAGTCCAGCAAGGCGCACAAGCTCCTCAATGCTTTTTCCGTATAGTTTTACCACCACGTCCGTTTTCGCACCGCTCATCAAATCATTGACACGGTTTTCAATGGGCTGTTGAATAGAAATAATCACACCCGGAAATTCTTTGAGCACATGGTCTATCTGTGCAGAAAGCTCCCATTGGTCTTTGGCTTTTGTCCAATTTTTTTTCTCGTGTAAGGCAATCACCACATCTTGCGTTTCCAAAGGCACAGGATCCACAGGAATTTCAGACGTGCCAATTTTAGAAACCACCATGCGGATTTCATCTGGGAAAGCCTCCAGCAAACGTTTTTGCACTTTTTGCGCAATATCCAAAGATTCTGTAAGCGAACTGCCCACAGGTAAATTGAGTTCCATGGTATAATCGCCTTCGGCGAGTTTGGGAATAAATTCCCCACCAATTCTGCCAAACGCCCAAACCCCAGACGCCATGATTGCCAAAGTCATCACCACGGCAATTTGTTTGTGGCGGAGTAAAACCCTTAAAATGGGCGTGTATAGTTTTTCGTATAAAAATTGAATAACGATTTCAGAAGGTCCGTGGTGGTCTTTGCTTTTGGGTGCACGCAAAAAGATGGCACTCACCATGGGAATATAAGTAATGGCTAAAATTAAAGCACCGCTGATGGCAAAAATAACCGTTTTTGCCATGGGAATAAACATTTTACCTTCAATGCCTTGCAGAGCCAAAATAGGCACATACACCACCAAAATAATAAATCCGCCAAAAATCACCGATTGTTTAACGGCTCCCGTGGCTTTAATCACTAAATCTTGCCTTTGCAAATAATCCAAATCTTCGCCATCGGCGTTATTTAAAGATAAAGCAAGGTATAGCACCACTGACTCCACCACAATAATAGCGGGGTCCACCAAGAGTCCAAAGTCTATGGCACCCAAACTCATCAAATTGCCGACTACGCCAAAATGTTGCATTAAAATAAAGGCAAATAGCATAGACAGAGGAATCACGGAGGCAGCAATTAAGCCTGCTCTAAAATTCCACAAAAACACCAAAATCACCAAAAGCACAATCATCGCACCTTCCAAAAGATTGGTTGCCACGGTTTTAATGGCTTTACTTACCAAAACATCTCGGTCTAAAAAGGCTTCCATCATCAGACCTTCGGGCAGTTCTTTTTCTATTTCCGAAAGGCGATGTTTCACCACCTGACTGACTTCACTGCCATTGCCACCTTTCATCATCATCACAATGCCCCCAACCACTTCGCCTTGTCCGTTCATAGACATGGCACCATAGCGAATGGCAGCACCCTCCTTGACCTGGGCAACATCTTTCACGTAAATGGGAATGCTTTGGTTTTCTTTGATGAAAATATTGCCAAGGTCTCTAAATGCGTGCTCGGCGTCCACCAAACCTATGCCACGAATGGTATAAGCTCGGTTATTTTTTTCTATGTAAGCACCGCCTGTATTGCTGTTTCCTTGGAGTATTGCCTCGTGCAATTCTTCCACAGAAATGCCCAAAGCAAGCATGCGGTCTAAATCAATTTGAACTTGAAATTCTTTTTTAAAACCACCAAAACTACTCACGTCTGCCACACCGGGAGTTCCAAGCAATTTTTTGCGCACCACCCAATCTTGTAATTCACGCAAATAACTCAAACTAAAACTGCTATCCTTGGGATTGATGGGTCTTAAAACATATTGATAAATTTCCCCAAGCCCTGTGGAAACAGGTCCCATAAAGGGTTTGCCGAGGTCTTCTGGAATATCAGATTTAACAATATCTATGCGTTCAAATACTTGCGCCCTTGCCCAATACACATCGGTTTGGTCATCAAAAACGAGTTTCACCAAAGACAAGCCAAACTTAGAGGTAGAGCGAATTTCCACAATCCCTGGAATGTTTGACATTGCCATTTCTATGGGTGTGGTTACAAGCCGTTCCATTTCCAAAGCAGCCAGGCTCGGATTTACCGTAACAATATCCACCTGCACACCCGTAACATCTGGTGTTGCATCTACGGGTAATTTGCTCAATGAATATCCACCAAAAAGCACCAAGCTCAGTGTAAATAGCGATATGAACAGCGGATTTTTGACGCTAAAACGTATAATATTGTCTATCATGATGCAATTTTGATGCTAAGGTAGCGAATTTATAGATATATTTTTTGTAAAATTTACAGAATTTATTATATCAACATACCCGCCAACAAGCCCGTACTCAAACAAGCCAATGATGCGCCCAAAAGTGCTTTAAATCCAAGCTGACTAAGCGTTAGCCTTTTACCTGGGGCAAGTGTGCTCATGCCACCAATTTGTATGCCAATAGACGCAAAATTAGAGAATCCACACAAAGCATACGTGCTTATAATCAAAGATTTTTCGCTTTTAAATTGAGGTATCATCTTGCTTAAATCCATGTAAGCCACAAACTCGTTGATGATGGTTTTTTTGCCCAAGAGTTGTCCCACCAAGAAAATATCTTCGCTAGCCACGCCCATGAGATAACTCAAAGGTGCGAAAACATAACCCAAAATAAATTCCAAAGAAAAACTATTGTAGTGCGTATGTGCCGCCACCAAAGCATTCAAACCCGTGTATTTGCCAATAAATCCCATCAAAACAAATTCATTTAAAAAAGCCATCAGTGCGGTAAACACCAAAAGCATCGCCCCAACATTTACTGCTAATTTCAAGCCGTCGCTTGTGCCATTGGCAATGGATTCCAAAAGGTTGCCACCTATTTTTTCGTGGCTTACGTGCATATCTTCGGAAATGGTTTCTTGCTGAGGCACCAAAATTTTTGAAATAAATATTGCCGCAGGCGCATTCATAAAACTAGCTGCCAAAAGGTGTTTGGCAAATTTTGCCTGCGCCACAGGGTCGTCTCCGCCTAGGTAATTTACGTAAGCCGCCATAACGCCACCTGCAATTGTTGCCATGCCACCTGTCATTAAGGTCATCAGCTCACTGCGGGTCATTTGTGGCAAATAAGGTTTTACCAGCAAAGGTGCTTCGGTTTGTCCCAAAAATATATTGCCAGCCACCGACAAAGCCTCTGAACCAGACAGTCTCAGCAATTTTTTCATGCCCCAAGCCATCACGTAAACGATTTTTTGCAAGATGCCAAAATAATACAACACGCTTGAAAAAGCGGAGAAAAATAATATGGTTGGCAAAATAACGAAGGCAAAATTAACCAGCGGACTTTCAATTTGCCCAGAGGAAAAGGAGGCGAATAAAAAGTTAGAGCCGTGTCTTGAAAAAGAAATAATTTTTACAAACACCGAAGAAGCCTTTTGAAAAAAATACCCAAACGCCTCCACCCTTAAAACCAATAAACCTACAGCGATTTGCAACAAAACGCCTGAAAGTACGAATTGCCAATTGACCTTTTTTTTGTTTTCACTAAATAGCCAAGCAATACCAATAAAAACGAGGAAGCCAAAGCCTCCTCTTAACACCGACCAAATATCATTAGATAGGGTCAAATAGCACAGCAAAGCAAATAGCGTGCAAATAAGAAATACGTTTTTTTTCATGATATAAAATACAGGGAGATTTCGTGGGATTTTAGGAATTTTCTTCTTGTTGCTTGATGGCTTTTATTCGGTCTCGAATATTTGCCGCCATTTCATAATCTTCAACTTTCACAGCCTTTTGCAGACGCTTTTCTAAATCGCCTACGCCCATGCCGTAAAACTGATCTTTGGCATCGTATTCATGCAAAAAAGCATCTATGTGCAAGGCATCAACCGATGCAGCGAGTAGCACTTCTTCTTGCGCATAAATAGGGCAGTCAATAATGGCTGCAATGGTCAAAGCATCAGAGGCTCTGCATTCCACTTCCACCTGTTCGCCGTCGGTTTGTTCCAAAAGCAATTTGGTGTAAAAAATTTCTTGTTCCAGCTTGTAAATTTCTATTTCTACAATCTCTGCGCCCAAACTCATAATCACATCAACCAGGAGTTCATGGGTAAGGGGTCTTGCAATTTCTATGCCTTCAGTATGAACGGCAATAGCCTGTGCTTCCGTTTCGCCAATGCGAATGGGCATTTTTTTATCAAAACCGTCTGCGTCCAAAATAACCACAAATACAGATGTTCTATCCTGAAAATGAGAAGACAAACCACTAATTTGCAAACGAATACGCTTCATGCTGAATAATTTCGGTTGTAAAATTAAAAAAATAATTTCATAAATCCATGTTTAAGGCAGGGCTATTTTTAATTTAACTTGTGGGTTTTGCCATTTGCCCGCATATAAACTAGTTGCCACATTGATTTCCAAAACACGAAATATTTTATAAAACCCAAAATAAAACTCGTGATACACGCCTCTTTCGCTAGACCATAAGCCATTGTAGCCAAAATGCCAATGTGGGGTAAAATTGCGCCACCACAAAATTCTATTCCACAAAAAAGTTTTCAAATCCTGACGTACGTGCCAAGTGCTGTGTTGCCCCAATACCATAAAGTTGTAGGGGAGCATCAAAAAATCGTCCTGCCAATTCTTGGCGTATTGGTTAAAAAAATCATCGTTTTTTTGTGTTTTAAAAATAGTATTTAGCCCAGAGGGAAAACTGTGGTAATCATACGCATTGACACGCAGGGCATTGGTAAAAATGCCATAACTTGCACTCAATTGCATCACGCCAATAGTCCGAAAATCAAATTGATGGGCAATGCGTGCGCTCAGGTAATCCCAACGGCTGGCGTTTTCATCGCCAAACAAAGCACCTTTGTATTGAAGGTGAATGCTTGGGTATTTTTGTTCATGCACCCAGCGTTCATTGCCATAGCGTTCATAGCGTTGCCCTATGCGATACACTAAATCCAAATGCAAGGTAAGCCCATTGCTGTATATTTTATCTGTTGTGGGGTCATTGGGGGCAAAATCTTTCTTTGGGAAAAGCCAGCTGTTATTGTATCTATTTTGCAAGCGTTCCCGCTGAAAAAAATATTCTACTTGGCTTTGCGTAAAAAAACCATTAAACCATTCCTTGAAAAAACCTTGTTGCACGAAACCTTTGGCGTATAAAGGCACAGGATTTTCTTTGTAAAGCAAGTTATACAAACTACTCACGTCTTCGGCAACGCCATTGTTTTGGGCAATGGCAAAAACAGAATAGCCCACATCAAACCACCAAATACTGGGCAAGATTTTGCCCATATTTTGAGCGATTTTAAAATTGCCGTAAAACGTAGGGCTTTTGTCAAAAACGCCCAAACGTGTATTGGCTTGATACAGGGTAAACAAATTTTCATTGTCTTTTTGCCAAATTTTCAGATATGGATTTGCCTGCAACACATAGCCTTCTATGGGATTATAGCCAAGCAGGGAGCGCAATTTTTTCAGTCCGAATGCTGTTTGTTTTTTGGTGATTTGGTAATGATACCCATTTCTTGCCAAATGTTCCACAGAAAAAGCATTGTCTTTGCGATCGGTGTTGTCTAAGTATTCATCGGATTTAAAATATTCCTCCGCCATTTCATAACGCCAGTAAAAATCTTTCTCTTTTTCGCTCAATTTGAGACTGTCTTTGCGTTGTGATTGCCAAAAATCATTGTTTTGCAAAGCCGTTTCCTCCACGCTAAAAGTTTCCCCATTGAAAGTTTTGCTGGGAAATGTTTGCACCAGTTCCACGTTGTGATACCTTGTGCTGGCTTGAAAAATCCCTTTCACGCCGAGCCATGAAAAACTGCCTTTGCCATCTTGGGTGGTGGGAAAAAACACCTCGTTTGCCAGTTTTTCATAATTTTGCCACAAAGTCAAACTGTCAATAAAAGCCAGTCCAGCAGAGGCATCTAGGCGCAGGCGCACTTTTTGAATTTGAAAATCTTTGCCATGTAGCCAAATCGTTCCGCCAAACACAGCGTCTGTTTTGCGTTTACCCACAAAATCCAGTTGATACGTGGTGTCTTTGCCTTGACTGCTTATTTCTAAATTGTCATACTGATAATACAAAAAACAATCTTCCGCCAAAGGCGACACAAAATACCGCTTTGAAAAAGTTTCTGCATAAATGCGGTTGTCGTACAAATTAAAAACGCCTTCTTGAATGCGGTTTAAACTGTATAAATCCCTAATGCCAGAGGCTTTGCTTGCAATCATCTCTTCTTTGATGCACTTGGGATTGTGTTGGTAATGCAGCACCGCAATAGACTCCGAAAGATAGGCAATGCCTAAGTTTGGAATCATCGCACTCACGTTGATACCCAGCATTTTTACGGTGTCTGGTTTTTGGGTGATTTCCGCTTTGCTTTTTGCGTAAACGGAGGCAATAAAGTTTTGGGTTTTCAATAAATTTATTTTGCGAAAAACAAGGGCTTTTTCTATAATTTTTGCCGCAGGATTTTCTCGGGGCTTTTTCGGTTTAATCACAATACCGTCTAGCAAAATATTCTTTTCTGTTTCTTGTGCTTGCAAGAAACAAAACGCCAAGTGGCAAATACAAAGCAGTGCAGGTTTAAATCGCATGAAATTTTCTGCTAAAATAGTAAATTATTTGCTTTTTTTCTACCTTTGTGCGTATGAATGCTTCTTTAACCCATTTGCCTCATATCCGCTTTGTGGATAAAAATAATTTTTTCCTCATTGCTGGACCTTGTGTGGTGGAAAGCAAAGATTTGCTTTTTGAGGTGGCTGAAAAAGTCAGCGCACTTTGCACCCAATTTGAAATTCCTTATATTTTCAAGTCTTCTTACCGCAAAGCAAACCGCTCTCGGGTGGACTCTTTTACAGGTATCGGCGATGAACTGGCTTTGTCTTATATCAAAGCGGTGCAGGAAAAATACCACTTGCCTGTGCTTACAGACGTGCACACCGCTGAAGAATGCGCTTTGGCAGCCCAGTACGTGGACGTTTTGCAAATTCCCGCTTTTTTGTGTCGCCAAACGGATTTGCTCATTGCGGCGGCAAAAACCCAAAAAGTGGTGAACATCAAAAAAGGACAATTTGTAAACCCAGAATCCATGCAGTTTGCCGTGCAGAAAGTCAAAGATTCGGGCAATGATAAAGTGTGGCTCACTGAGCGTGGTTCTATGTTTGGCTACACCGATTTGGTGGTGGATTTTAGGGGAATTCCCACCATGCGTGCCTTTGCGCCTACGGTGATGGACGTTACCCACAGTTTGCAACAACCCAACCAAACCTCAGGGGTTACAGGCGGATTGCCCAATTTAATAGAAACCATTGCCAAGGCGAGTATTGCTGTGGGTGTGGACGGTATTTTTTTGGAAACCCATCCCAATCCCGAATTGGCTAAATCAGACGGGGCAAACATGCTCTCTTTGGATAAATTGGAGCCTTTGTTGGAAAAATTGATCAAAGTGCGTAGGGCTATTGTTTAAAATATGATGAACCCAGAGGAAAAGCAGTTGCGTTACGACAAGGCTTATTTGCGCATGGCACGTGAATGGGCAAAACTTTCGCATTGTGTGCGCAAGCAAGTGGGGGCGATTTTAGTCAAAGACAAAGTGATTATTTCCGATGGCTACAATGGCACGCCCACGGGTTTTTCCAATGTTTGTGAAAATGAAGAAGGGCAAACTTTTTGGTATGTATTGCACGCCGAAGCCAATGCCATCACAAAACTTGCCAGAACAGGCAATGCAGCTCAAAATGCCACCCTGTATATCACACTTTCTCCATGTAGAGACTGCGCCAAATTGATTTTGCAAAGTGGCATTACAAGACTTGTTTTTCAAGAAAAATACAGAGATGAAGAGGGTTTGGAGTTTTTGCAGGGCGCAAAAATAAACATTGTACAAATTGAAGATTTAGATTAAAATTTATGGAACTTTTGCGTCAGTTAAAGCGGTTTTTTTGGGTAGCCTTTGCTGTTTTATCTATTTTTGTGCTCGGTTTTTACATCGGCATTCACAGTGGTGAAAACGTGTATTATTACAATGCACAAGGCAAATTGGATAAAATGTTGCATATCATTCAACAACGTTATGTGGATAGTGTGAGCGTGGATACGCTGGAAAAAAACGCCATTCAAAATATTTTAGAACAACTAGACCCGCATAGCTATTACTTAGAACCTATTACCATGCAAGCCTCTGAGGAAGTTTTGCGTGGCGAGTTTTATGGCATTGGCATACAATACGCCATTTTGCAAGATACGCTTGTGGCGGTGTCTATTTTGCCCGATGGACCTGCTAAAATGGCTGGTTTGTTGCGTGGGGATAGAATTTTAAAAGCGGATACCACGCTTGTAACAGGCAAGTGGTTGCAGGTGGATAGCGTCAAAACTTTGCTCAAAGGCAAGAAAGGCACACGTGTACAATTGAGCATATTTCGCAAGTCTAATGGGGAAACTTTACCGATTTCTGTGGTGCGTGGCGAAGTGCAAATTCCGACCCTGTCTTCGGCTTTTATGTACGATAAGCAAACAGGCTATTTGCGTTTGAACGCCTTTGGCGACAGAACGTATCAAGAGTTTATGCAAGCCGTGCAAGATTTACAAGCTGAGGGTGCCAAACAATTCATCATAGATTTGAGAGACAATGGGGGAGGGCTTTTGCGTGCAGTTTTGTCTATGCTAGATGAAATTTTGCCTGTTGGCAGTTTATTGCTCTACACCGAAGGCAAACACAATCCCAGAAGAGAGTATTACGCCGATAAACAAGGTAAATTGGAAAATGTGCCTTTGGTGGTGATGATGAACCAAAATTCTGCTTCTGCCAGTGAAATTTTAGCAGGTGCTTTGCAGGACTACGACCGTGGCGTGGTCGTTGGCAGGCGTTCTTTTGGCAAGGGTTTGGTGCAGGAATCGTTTGATTTTTCGGACGGCAGTGGGCTGAGGCTCACCACGGCTAGATATTTTACGCCTTCGGGCAGGTCTATCCAAAAACCTTACCACAAAAAAGACGATGCTTGGGCACGCTACGAGCGTGGAGAGTTTTTCCTTGCCGATAGCATGCTCAAAAACGACAGTTTGGTGTATAAAACCAAGGCTGGGCGAAAAGTATATGGTGCAGGAGGCATTTTACCCGATGTATTTATTGCCTTAGACACCACTTTGGGCTACGGAAAGGCTTGGCAAGCCTTGCAACAAAAACGCCTTTTGGGTGATTTTGCCTTTGCTTTGGCGGAGCGTGAAAAATTTTCTTTTCCATTTAAAAATGTGCAAGATTTTGAGCATCATTTTGTAGTTCAAGAGTCTGTTTGGCAGGATTTGGCAAAACATGCCCAAAAACACGATATTTCGCTGTCCAAAATCAACGCCAAAGAACAAAAAGAAATTAAACTGTGGCTTAAAGCCTATTTGGGCAGTTATCTGTATCCCAATACCTATATTTTTGAAAAAATATTAGCCAAAGAGGATACTTGGATTCAAAAAGCGGCAGAAACCTTTTCGGACTACGATAAAATCTTAAAAAGTGTAAAAGAATAAGCGATGAAAATTTATTTAGACCTTTTAAAGCACGTCTTAGCAAATGGCAAGCCCAAGCAAGATAGAACTGGCACGGGTACTTTGAGCACGTTTGGTTACCAAATGCGCATGGATTTAGCCCAAGGTTTTCCTTTATTAACCACCAAAAAAGTGCATACCAAATCTATCGTTTATGAGCTTTTGTGGTTTTTAAAAGGCAGTACAAACGTGCAGTTTTTAAAAGAAAATGGCGTGAGTATATGGGACGAATGGGCGGATAAAAACGGCGATTTGGGTCCAGTGTATGGCAAGCAGTGGCGTTCGTGGCAAGCCCCCAATGGGCAAAGCATAGACCAAATCAGTGTGTTAATTGCCAAATTACAAAAAGACCCCGATAGCCGCAGGCACATTGTGTCGGCTTGGAACGTGGGCGATTTGAAAG
>CANHHI010000031.1 GCA_947460225.1 Flavobacteriales bacterium | reverse complement strand
TTCACGCACCAAATTTATGGCGTGCGTATCGTGCTGAATTGCCACAGCATGCCCGATGCGTTCTGCACCCAAAAGCTCAATAGCATCTATGACGTTTTGGCTATGCCCTGTTTCCCCCGCATGAATAGTAATGCGGTAACCCATGGCTTTTGCTTGTTTAAAAAATGGCGTATAGACTGGCGCAAAACCCAAAGGCTCTGCCCCTGCTAAATCAACAGCCACAACACCCTTGCCTAAAAAAGCCTCACCAGCTCGCAACAATGCCGCTGTGCTATCTACCGCATGATGTCTAAGTTGGCACAAAATCAAATGGCTTGATATGCCAAAATCCTTTTTTGCATCTGCCATACCCTGCAAAACAGACGCAATAACCGCTTGCATAGATAAGCCTTGGCGGGTATGCAAAATGGGCGCAAAGCGAATTTCTAAATATTTTACATGTTCTGCATGTGCATCTGCCAAGAGTTCATAAGCAATTCTTTGCAATGTTTCTTCATCTTGCATCATTTGCAAAGGCAGTTCAAATTTTTGCAGATACGTGGGCAAATCTGGACAATGCTCGGCAACCACTAATTTTTCCTTAATGGCTTCCAAACAAGTATCTACTGGCAATAATTTTTTATGCAAAGCAAGTTCTAAAGCCGTAGAAAGCCGTACAGAGCCATCTAAATGGCAATGCAATTCTATTTTGGGTAAAGTTTGATAGTTCATAACACGTTCAATTTCAGTGAAAATACAAAAAAAACCTAAGAGAAGTATTTTTTAACCCCAATAATTTAAAAAGTTCTAGATAAATTTGTTTTTTTACGCTAAAAAATTAACTTTGTAAGCAGATTAAAAATTCACTTCTATGTTAAACACATTCCTAAAAGACGTAGTCAAAAAAACATTGCAGTTTTTTTTGGCTTTTTTCCTGTTTCTATTCGGTTTGGTTTTCTTGATTTTGCTCATTTCTTTGGCATTTAGCAAGCCTAAAACCGACATAATTAAGCCAAATACTGTACTGGTTTTGGACTTTAAACGCCCCATCTTGGAGCAAACCAAAACGCAAATACAATTTCCATCTTTCAAAATCAATAAACAATTGGCTTTTTTGCAGATGTTGCGCATGATTGAACGTGCCAAAACAGACAGCAATATTCAAGCACTCGTGTTAAACCCCGAAGAATTGCAGGCAGATTGGGCAATTACCGAAGAACTGCGCAGTACTTTGGCGGAATTTAAACAAAGTGGCAAGCCCATTTATGTATATGCCAACCATTACGAAAATAAATCTTATTACTTGTCGTCGGTGGCAAATAAAATGTTTATTACCCCAGAGGGCAGTATTTTTTGGAATGGCGTAGGTGCACATGTGTCTTTTTACAAAAATATGTTGGACAAGCTCGGACTTTCTTTTGTGATAGCAAGAGGTAGAGACAATATCTATAAAAGTTTTGTAGAGCCTTTTATGTACACCCAAATGACAGCACCCAACAAAGAGCAACTGCTTTCTCTTACACAAAACATGTGGTCAACCATCAAAACCCAAGTTGCACCTGACCGTGCACTAACGGTGGAAGACTTGCAAAATATTGCCGATAAAAATCCACTTTTGACTGCTAAACAAGCATACGCCAAACATTTGGTGGATAGCGTATTGTACGCCGATGAATTTGAAACTTGGACAAAAGCACAGTTCAAAGATTCTATTCGTTTGGTGGACTTTGAAAATTATTACAAAAAATACCGCTACGAATTGCCCGAAAAAGGCAATATTGCCGTGGTTTACGCCACAGGAGAAATTGGCTATGAAGAAAACGATGAAACGCAGATTGGCAAAGATTTCACCAAAGTGCTGCGCCAAATTAGAGAAGACAAAGACATTCAAGCGGTTGTTTTTCGTGTAAATTCCCCTGGCGGTTCTTCTTTGACTTCGGATTTGATTTATAGAGAACTGTATCTGCTCAACAAAGTAAAACCTGTTGTGGTGTCTATGGGCTCGCTCGCCGCATCTGGTGGTTATTACATCAGTGCGCCTGCCACTGAAATTATTGCTTCACCTTTTACCATTACGGGTTCTATTGGTGCTTTTGCTTTACTGCCCACAGCGGAAAAATTATTTGAAAAAATTGGCATTACCTTTGACGGCGTGCAAACTGCCGAACACGCCAATGCACTAAAAGGCTTTGTCGTACCACAAAAAGTAAGTCCAGAAGAGCAAAAAATACTGCAAGAACACCTTTCAGAAGTCTATGAAGAATTTATTTTGAAAGTAGCCTTGCATCGCCCTATTTTTGAAAACAATGCCGAAAAAGTGCATCAAGTTGCTAGGGGGAGAGTTTGGGGTGCAATAGATGCTGAAAAAAATGGCTTGGTGGACAAAGTAGGTGGCATTCGCTACGCCATAGACCGTGTAGCAACCTTGGCAAACATTGCAGAACCTGTGGCTTTTGAGTTTACACCTAAACAAGAAGCGCACAAGGAATTGTTGGCGCAAATTTTGGAAGAATACGATTTGCAGGATGAAGTCAAAGAATCTTTTTCTAGCCAAGTATTATTTAAGCAATTTAATGAACTGATGAAATTTATGCACATAAAGCCTTTGCAAACACAGTTTAGAATGCCTTATGAAATCACTATTCAATAACATTTTTTGTTTTTTTTATAAATTTGCGGTATAAAATTCCGTATAAAATTGTACCTTTGCATTTGAATTACGTGCTTTTGCACATGCACACTGATATTATTATGAAGCCATTGCGCATTTTTTTTGGTATCCTTTCGGGCGTTTTGTTTTTTGCACAAGCCCAAACCATTGAGGAAGGAGAAAAACTTTTTAAAGGAAACTGTGCCGCTTGTCACAAAGTTGATGTCAAGGAGGCTGTTTTGGTAGGACCTGGTTTGTTAAAAATCAGAGACCGCTGGCAAGACAAACAAGAATTACTTAAAATTTGGATAAAAGAGCCGAAAAAGGCTTTAGCTACTGGCGATGCTTATGTGAAAGAGCTTTGGGATATGTATCCCTCTGAAATGCCTGGTCAAGCCGTAAATGATGCAGAGATTGATGCCATTTTAATGTATTTGGATAATCCACCCGTTAAAAAAGTTGCGGCTTCTGCAGTTGTTGCTACTGAAAAAGACAGTGATGCGGATAACAATTGGCTGGTTATGCTAGTGCTCTCTGGTGTTTTGCTTATCGTTTATTTGGTGGCAAGGTCTTTGGGTACACAATTGGAAGAGTTAGCCGCAAAAAAACGTGGAGATAAACATACGCATCTTTCTATATTTGAAGAAATTTGCTTGTTTGTGCATCACCAAAAAACATGGGTGGTTATTCTCTCGGTTGTTTTGGGTTTAATGGGTGCTGTTCGTGGTTATCTAGCTTTGATGCAGATTGGCGTTTATCCGGGCTATCACCCTACTCAGCCTATCAATTTCCCACATGATGTGCATACCTCAAAAGACATGGCGGGTATTGAGTGCGTGTATTGCCATAATTCTGTTGAAAAATCTAAGCATGCGGGCATTCCTTCGGCGAATGTGTGTATGAATTGCCACAAGGGCATACAAGAAGGTAGAAATACAGGTAAATCTGAAATAGAAAAAATTTATAAAGCGGTTAATTTTAGTCCTAAAACGATGCAATACGGCAATCCAAAAGATGCAGAGCCTATTGTATGGAACAAAGTGCATAACTTACCAGACCATGTGTATTTCAACCACTCTCAACACGTTGTGGTGGGTAAAATTGCTTGTCAAAAATGCCATGGACCTGTTGAAACTATGCAAACTGTTTCGCAATATAGCCCACTGACTATGGGTTGGTGTATAGACTGCCACAGAGAAACAGAAGTACCTGGTTACACGGACGAAAAAAATAAATATTACAGAGAATTGCACGCACGCATGGATAATAAATCGCTTCAAAAAATGCTTGAAGACGATAAGGTAACTGTGAGCGAATTGGGTGGTTTGGAATGTGGTAAGTGCCATTATTGATACGATGAAATATTGTAGGTTTTTTCCTTGTTTGGCGTTTATTTTTTTGGCTTGCGCTAAACCTAGCCCCAAAGATCCGAATCAAATGGGATTGGGAGATTTGGTTGTGCCTGATACAAGCAAAAAATTACCAGATAATCATCCTTTTTTATTTGGAGAACCCTTGGCGATACAAAGAAAAAATGACAACAAATTGATATTTAGAGAATTGGCAAATTATTACATATCATTCAATACGCAAAATAACACAGCGGATTATGTAGCTTGGCACCTTGACCAATCAGATTTGTCTGGTTGTAAAGATTGCACAAGTAAAAATAGACCCAATCCCTTTTATACAGAAGACCAAGAAGTGGGATTACCCTATTTGGTAACCCATAAAGATTATACGAGTACTAACTTTAACCGAGGGCATTTATGCCCTGCTGCGGATAGAAAATCAAGCAAAGAAGTTTGGTTGAGTACTTTTTATATGACCAACATGATTCCTCAGGCGGCTAAAAATAATGGTCAAACTTGGGGGAATATGGAAAACGCCATTCGTGATTCTGTTGCTTCCAAAAATATGGAAGCATATATTTTTGCTGGAGCTTATGGTGTGGGTGGCACACATTGTGGGAATAATAACGGTGGTTTTGATTGCAAAAAATTTCCACCTAAAACAGTCCAAGCAATAGGTATTGCGCAAAACATTGTGGTGCCTAGTAGAACGTGGAAGGTTGTTTTGTTGTTGCCACAGGGGGAAAATGATTTTTATAGAGTCAATGAAAAAACAACGATTATCGTCGTTGATGCACCTAACGTGGACACAGACGATTTAAAAACAGATTGGACGCTTTATGCTACTACTTTGCAAGAATTAGAAGCAAAAGTTGGTTACAGATTTTTGGCACAATTGCCTACACAGATAGTAAATATTCTAAAAGAAAAAAACATATTCAAGAATAGCCTCAAATGAACATGGATACAAACAAAAAATATTGGAAGGGACATCAGGCGGAGCATAGCCCATCTTTGTCCGAATTTTCTCAAGAATTGCCACAAGATGTTTTTTTGTCGGGGACGGCTTTGGAGGATAGCCAAACTTCTCGCCGAGATTTTCTAAAATATCTCGGCTTTGGGGTGAGTGCGGCAGCCTTAGCGTCTTGCGAGGCTCCTGTGGTTAAGTCTATTCCTTACTTAAACAAACCAGAGGACATAACGCCTGGTGTAGCCAATTGGTATGCTTCTACTTATTTTGATGGGTATGATTACGCATCTGTTTTGGTGAAAACCAGAGAAGGTCGCCCGATCCACATTCAACCCAACAAACAATTTGGCTTGGGTGTTTTGAATGCAAGAATAAATGCTTCTGTGCTTTCTTTGTACGATGGCGAACGTCTGCAAAATCCTATTGTGGCAGGTAAAGCAGCCACATGGGAAACCTTAGATGCAGAAGTTAAAACGGCTTTGACAGCAATAAAAGCAAAAGGTAAAAAAATAGTTTTGCTTACGCCTACTTTGGCATCGCCGTCTAGCCAAGCAGTTGTGGATACTTTTGTACAGGCTTATGGCGCAGAACACGTGATTATGGATAGCGTTTCTCGCTCGGCAATGCGCAAAGCCAACGAACAATGTTTTGGCAAGGCTATTTTGCCTAGTTATCATTTTGACAAAGCAAAAACTATTGTGAGTTTTTCGGCTGATTTTTTAAACGATTGGCTTATCAATACTGCAAATACACAGCAATACGCCAAGGGTAGAAATCCTGAAAATGAGTGGATGTCTGCACATTTCCAGTTTGAAGCAAACCTTTCGGTAACAGGCTCTAATGCTGATTATAGAATTCCTTTGAAACCTTCTGAGGAATATTTGGCTATTTTGGCTCTGTATAATATTATTGCCAAAGCAAAAGGCGCAAATATTTTAGCAGGTGCTGAAATTGCGAGCATGGAAAGCAAAGTGCAAACAGCAGCACAGTCGCTTTTGGCAAATGCTGGCAAATCTTTGGTGGTATGTGGACACAACCATGTTTATTTGCAAGTTATTGTCAATGCCATAAACAATTTGCTCGGCAATTATGCGCAAACCATAGATTTGCAAAATCCTATTTATATCAACCAAATGCAAGAAGACAATATTCTTGCACTTTTGGAAAACATGAAAAAATCAGAAGTTGGTGCAGTGCTTACTTGGGGCGTAAATCCTGCGTATTATTTGCCAAATGCTGATGAATTTATGCAATTGTACAAGCAAGTGGAATTGACTATTGCCTTGTCTTTGTATCAAGATGAAACGGCATCGCAAGCCAAATACATTGCGCCCATACACCATTACTTGGAGTCTTGGAGCGATTACCAAGTGATACATGGACAATACGCCTTGGCGCAACCAACGATTGGGTCTTTGTACAATACCCGTCAGGCACAATCTTCTTTGCTCACTTGGGCAGATAAAGATGCGGACTACCACGCATTTATTCAAGAACATTGGATCAGTAAACAATTTAAAAAACAAAATAAAGAGCTCAATCCTTTAACTTTTTGGAATAATTCCTTGCATAATGGCTCGGCAATTTTGCAAGAAAATCCAATTGCCGTGAGTGCATTTGCAAATTTAGATATACAAGCATTGGCTATATCTATTGTTGCGGAGTATAAAGCGATGCAAAAACAAGGTTATGAACTTTGTTTATACAGAAAAATGAGTTTAGGTGATGGTTCGCATGTTGCCAATCCTTGGTTGCAAGAATTGCCAGACCCTATGACCAAAGCCACTTGGGACAATTACATCACTATGAATCCAAAAGATATGGAAAAACATAGTTTTGTAACTTATTACGACCAAGAAAAGCCTTTGTCAGTGGCTCAAATCCAAATAGACGGTAAAACCTTAGAACTGCCTGTTTTCCCAGCTTATGGACAAAAACAAGGCACAATTGGCGTGGCATTAGGCTATGGACGTGGTGCCAACAATGAAAAAATTGGCAAGGCTGCTTACCAAACCCAAGAATATGGCGGGTATATGGAAGATGCGAGCGGTAAACGTTTGCCTATTGGTAAAAATGCGTACAACTTTGTGGCACGAACAAACCAATCTTGGACACTGCACACCGCTGGCGTGCAAGTAGTGCCTACCGAAAAAACCTACCTCATTGCTTCTACGCAAACGCACCACACGGTGATGGATAGAGGTTCTGTGCTCAAAGAAACGACTTTTGCTACCTATAAAAATCAAGATAAATCCGCTTACAATCCTGCAAACACTTTGCAAGTTTGGAGTGAGGAAAAACAAGCCTTTGATGAAATAAACATAGCGCAAGCAGATTTATGGGACGCACACCCAAATATTGGACACCGTTGGGGACTTTCTATTGACTTGAATACTTGTATTGGTTGTGGTGCTTGTGCTACAGCTTGTCAATCTGAAAACAACGTGCCTGTTGTGGGTAAAGATGAAATTCGCCGTGTGCGGGATATGTTCTGGCTACGCATAGATAGATATTTTTCTTCGGATTACAATGCACAAAAAGCCGAAGAAGATGGCAAAAGCGGGGTGATGGGAGCTATTGAAAAATACCATTTGATGGAAGTGCCTTCGCACGAAGATACTTTGTCTGTGGTGTTTCAGCCTGTGATGTGTCAGCATTGTAACCATGCACCTTGCGAAACGGTTTGCCCGGTGGCAGCCACTACGCACAGCAGTGAAGGACTCAACCAAATGACCTATAACCGTTGTGTGGGTACACGTTATTGTGCCAACAACTGCCCGTATAAAGTAAGAAGATTCAACTGGTTTAACTATACAGGCTATAAAAAATTCGCAGAAGTAAATCCTTCGCAAGATGTACAGGCACGTATGGTGTTAAATCCAGATGTGGCAGTGCGTACCCGTGGGGTGATGGAAAAATGTAGCATGTGTGTGCAACGCATACAAGCAGGTAAATTAGAGGCTAAAAAAGCGGGCACAGCCTTGCAAGATGGCGCTATACAAACCGCTTGTTCTGCTGCTTGTCCTACGCAAGCCATTACTTTTGGAGACTTGAACGATAAAGATGCCCAAATTGTGAAAAAAGCATTTGGCGCACGTGCATACCGCATGTTGGAAGAGGTGGGCACGCAAAGTAATGTGTATTATTTAACAAAAGTAAGAAACAAAGCCTAATTTAATTATACAAAAATCATGGGGCATATCAGTCATAACAATTTTAGGGAGCCGCTTATTTTAGGAGAAAAATCCTACCACGATGTAACTGTGGATATTTGCGCACCCATAGAGAGAAAACCAAACATGCTTTGGGCTTCTTTGTTGAGCTTGGCAGCAATTATTGCTGTTTGGGGCATAGGCAATATTTTGTATCTTTTGGGTACAGGTATTGGCTCTTGGGGTTTGAACAACACCGTGGACTGGGCTTGGGACATCACCAACTTTGTGTGGTGGGTAGGTATTGGGCACGCAGGCACTTTGATTTCCGCCGTTTTGCTTTTGTTTAGACAACGCTGGCGTATGGCAATTAACCGCTCTGCCGAGGCAATGACTATATTTGCAGTGGTTATGGCGGCTACTTTTCCAGCAATACATGCAGGAAGATATTGGTTGCTCTATTTTGTTTTCCCTTTGCCCAATCAATTTGGCTCTTTGTGGCAAAACTTTAACTCACCACTTTTGTGGGACGTATTTGCGATTTCTACTTATTTTTCCGTGTCTTTGGTGTTTTGGTATATTGGTTTAATTCCAGACTTTGCAACCATTAGAGATAGAATAAAATCCCCGACTGCCAAGCGTGTGTATAGCCTTTTGGCATTTGGTTGGTCTGGTAGAGCCAAACACTGGCATCGTTTTGAAATGGTTTCCTTGATACTGGCTGGACTAGCAACGCCTTTGGTTTTTTCTGTGCACTCTATTGTATCTATGGACTTTGCTACTTCGGTGATACCAGGTTGGCACACGACTATTTTCCCGCCTTACTTTGTGGCTGGTGCTGTGTTTTCTGGCTTTGCCATGGTACTTACCCTCATGCTCATTATGCGCAAAGTGTATAAATTAGAAGCCTATATCACAAGGGGACACGTAGAAATGATGAACATCATCATTATCGTTACGGGTTCTTTGGTGGGCGTAGCATACTTGACAGAGCTTTTTGTGGCTTGGTATTCTGGTGTGGAATATGAATCTTATGCGTTCTTAAATAGAGCCACAGGTCCTTACTGGTGGGCATATTGGTCTATGATGACTTGCAACGTAATTTCTCCACAACTCTTTTGGATTAAAAAATTGAGAACCAATTTGATATTTACCTTTATCATTTCTATATTCGTGAATATTGGCATGTGGTTTGAGCGTTTTGTGATTATTGTAACGTCTTTGCACCGTGGGCATTTGCCTTCTACATGGAGTTATTTTTACCCAACGTTCGTAGATATTGGCGTGTATATTGGCACCATAGGCATTTTCTTTGTGTTGTTTTTACTCTACGCAAAGTATTTCCCAGTGCTTCCTATTGCTGAGGTGAAAACCATTTTAAAAGCAACAGCAGAAAAATTTAAAGTTTCAGATAACCAACCCAAAAAATAGATTTTCATGAAAAAAGAAACCATTATTTATGCTTTTTACAACGATGACGATGTGTTGTTGAAAGATGCACAGGCTTTTGTTTCGCAAGGTTTATGGGTTAGCGATGTATTTTCGCCTTTTCCTATACATGGTTTAGACCCTATTATAGGCGTGAAAGAATCTAAATTGGGTTATGCAGCGTTTGCTTATGGCTTAATAGGTTTGACTTTGGCACTTTTGGGCATGTGGTATTTTATGATACACGACTGGCCCATGAACATTGGAGGTAAACCAAATTTTGAATTTGTGTATAATTTACCTGCCTTTGTGCCTGTTGCTTTTGAGTTTACTGTGCTTTGCACGGCTCACGGCTTGGCGTTTACGTATTTTTGCGCCAACGGCACTTTTCCGGGCGTGAAAGCCGACAACCCAGACCCTAGAACCACTGATGATTTATTTGCTATGGAAATCAAATTGGAAGATAATCCCAATTTTAGCCTAGACCAAATTAAATCTATGCTCAGCAAAAGCAATGCTAGTGAAATTCGTGAAAAACAAAATTGTGAAACTGATACTTGCTGTAATAAATAAAATGAGAAAAATAAATTGCTACAAGCGTGTGATGCTAGTAGGTGCAACAGGTTTGCTCCTTGGCGCATGCACCAAAAACCCAGACAGTCCTGGGTTAGAATTTATGCCCGATATGTACCGTTCGGCGGCTATTGAGGCTTATGTGGACTATGGCGTTGTGGCAGGAAACGAAGTGGATTCCTTGACTATGCGCATGTCTGCACGTATGCCCGTACAGGGAACAATTGCTTTTTCAGCAGATACAAGCAAGGCAAAATTCAATTATCCATTTGAATATCTTTCTCCAGAGCAAGATCCTACGGCTTATGAATTGGCAGCTAAAAACCTAAAAAATCCCATTGCTTATTCTATTGAGGTGGAAGCACAAGGCAAGGAACTTTACGGCAAGTTTTGTGCGCAATGCCATGGTACGACAGGACAAGGCGATGGCAAAGTGGTAGAATGGGGGAATTTCCCTTCTCCTGGGGCTTACGATAAAAAATACAAAGAAACCACCGAAGGACAAATGTTTTATACCATGACCTACGGCAAAGGTCTTATGGGCTCTCACGCATCTCAGCTTAGCAAAGAGGAGCGTTGGAAAATTGTGCATTATGTGCGCACTTTGCAAAATTCTGGAACAAATCCACTCGCTAAACAATAAATTATTTTATGCAATTCATATTTAATAACAAAATAAAAGCAGTATTGGCAGTTTTGATGCTACTAGGTGTGGTATCTTCTGTGTTTGCGTTTTTGGATCACGCTAGCCATGGTCAGCGTTTTTGGTCTAATTTTTTAATAGACGGGTTCTTTGTGTTTAGCTTAGGGCTTGGCGCATTGTTCTTTTTGGCTTTGCAGTATGCCACAGAAGCGGCTTGGAGTGTGCTTTTGAAGCGTGTTTTTGAAGCCACCGCTTTGTTTATTCCCGTTGGGGCTGTACTCATCATCATTGCCTTGCTTTCGGGCACTTTGCACCTTTCACACACCTACCACTGGATGTTGGAAGGCATTATGCAAAAAGGGCATGAAAACTACGATGCGATTATCGCTGGCAAGGCAGGCTATTTGAACCAGCCTTTCTTTTGGTTGCGTACCTTGGTGTATTTGGGCACTTTTATTGCATTTGTGTATATTTTCCGCAAACGTTCTTTATTGGAAGAAGTGGCGAGTTATAAAGGAAGCGTAAAATTATCTGCCATATTTTTGGTGTTGTTTGGTGTTTTCTCTTCTACCCTTTCTTGGGATTGGATTATGTCCATAGACACACACTGGTTTAGCACTTTGTTTGGTTGGTATGTATTTGCTGGATTTTGGTGTTCTGCATTGATTTTTATGCTTGTGCTAACTGTTGCCTTGAAAATGCAAGGCTTACTGCCCAATGTAAATGATAGCCATATCCATGATTTATCAAAATGGGTGTTTGCGCTTTCATTCCTTTGGTCTTATGTTTGGTTTGCACAATTTATGCTGATTTGGTATTCAGATATACCCGAAGAGGTTACATATTACCAAGAGCGTTTTGGACACTATAAAGTCTTGATGCTGGGCGTGTTTGCGGTGAATTTTATTTTGCCCATGATACTGCTTATGTCTCGTGATGCCAAGCGCAACTACACACGCATTATATGGGTGAGCAGTATTATTTTTGTAGGGCATTGGTTAGATGTTTTCTTGATGATAACACCTGGCACGCTCCATGAAAAAGGGCAAGTGTCTTTTGTAGAAATAGGTATGTTTTTGGGTTTTGTTGCCTTATTTGTTTGGGTTGTGTTGCAAAACCTAAGTAAAGCACCACTTGAAATACAAAACCACCCTTTTAAAGAAGAATCAGAACACCATCATTTTTAACCATAAAACCACAAAACTATGAAACTACTTATTCTTGTATCCCTGTTTTTAGGCGTTTTGATAGCTGTTCAATTTTTGCGCATATCAAAATACACCGCCCAGCTCAAAGATGTTTCCGATGCAGATTCTTCTGAAAGTGATAATAAGCTACACGCTACTTTATTTGCCTTGTTTGGCGTTGGCTACTTGAGCATAGTTATATGGATGGTTAGCAAGTATAGCTTGATGTTTGTAAGACCTTCTGCATCTGAACACGGTAAAACAATTGACGCTTTACTAGGCTTCAACTGGGTATTGCTCGCTATTGCATTCTTTTTAGTACATGGTTTATTGTTCTTTTTTGTACACAAATACGTGTATAGCAAAGAAAGAAAAGCGTATTTTTATTCCCATAACAACACCATGGAGGCTATTTGGACAGCCGTGCCGGCACTTGCGCTTTCTGTGATTATCATCTGGGGACTTGTAAGCTGGAATGAAATCATGGACAAACCTAAGGAAGATGCGGTTTCTTTGGAACTTTATGCCAAACAGTTTGACTGGACGGCAAGATACCCAGGAGCAGATGGAAAATTAGGGCTTACCAATTACAACGTGATTTCCAATACAAATCCTTTGGGCATTGTTACGGTGCAAACTGTACAAAGCAAATTGCAAGAGTTGGAAGAGGAAATCGCAGGTTTGCGTGCAGAACTAGACAGCACAAGAGCGCAGATGTCAGATTATAAAATCAAGAAAAAAGAATCTAAAATTCGCCACTTGGTTTTGCATAAAAACCGTGTGTTGCAAATCAATTTGAATGATGAACGTTTAAAATGGGGCGAAGATGACGTGCTTGCAAAAGTAGAATTTCATTTGCCAATAGATAGAGAAGTAGGGTTTCAGTTTCGTTCACGTGATGTAATCCACTCGGCTTTGATGTACGATTTTCGTGCGCAAATGAACGTGGTGCCTGGCATGGCGACGACTTTTAAATATACGCCGATTATCAGCACAGCGGATATGCGTAAACACGTTGGTGATGCAGAGTTTAACTATAAACTCACTTGCAACAAAATTTGTGGCGCATCTCACTGGAATATGACCATGGACATTGTGGTGGAATCTGAACAAGATTTCAATACTTGGCTTGCTCAACAAAAAACTTTTCAAAACTAAATCTCTAATTGCTTAAAATATGGCACACGTAGAACACAACACACAAGCGCAAGCTCCGCACAAGGAGAGCTTTTGGTCTAAGTACGTTTTTAGTTATGACCACAAAATGATTGCCCGCCAGTTTTTGATAACGGCGGTGGTGATGGGGATTATCGGCATGCTCCTTTCTATATTCTTCCGTTTGCAAATTGCTTACCCAGGTGAAAAATTTGCTATTTTGAATTTTTTCCTCGGCGATAAATGGGCACCAAACGGCGTTTTAGA
>CANHHI010000030.1 GCA_947460225.1 Flavobacteriales bacterium | reverse complement strand
GAATTGCGCAGCACGGTGCTTAATCCACACCCTTTGTTTGTGGATTTCGTAAAAACTATTGCGATGCAAGCAAAAAATCTGTAAATTTGCATCTATGCGTTTACAATCTTTGTTTTCTCAGGTAGCTGTTTATGGGCTTTCATCGGTGGCAGGCAGAATATTCCAATTTTTGCTCACCCCGCTTTACACCTATTATTTTTTACCTGAGGACTTTGGCATCATTAGCGAGTTTTATGCTTGGGCTGGTTTTTTAGCCATACTGCTGAGTTTTTCTTTGGAATCTTTTATTTTCAAGCAGTGCAGTAGCTTAGCGGAGCAAGGACAAAAAGCATTTGTGGTGCAAGCCATTAGTTTTTTGTCGCTCATCAACTTTATTTTTTTGCTACTTGTGGCAGGCTTTTCGGGTTTTATTAGCCAAAAAATGGGCTACGAAGAAGGGCAAGTTTGGGTGATTTTATTTGCCTTGATTTTGAGCATAGACGGCATCAGCAGTGTTTTGCAAACGCAATTGCGCCTTGAACAAAAAGCCATGCGCTTTGCCAGCATCAATTTGAGCATGATTTTGTGCAATGTTGTGCTTAATATATTGTTTTTACTCGTGTTTAAGCCTTTTTTCTTTCCAGCGCACAGCGGGGTTACTTACGTGTTTTGGGCAAATTTACTGGCTTCGCTCTTGCGTTTGTTTTTATTGTTGCCTCAACTGCGCACGTTTTCTTTTGTTTTGTCTTTGGATTGGCTCCGTGCGATGCTTCCCTACTGCCTGCCTTTGGTTTGGGTGGGTTTGGGCGGTATGGTCAATGAACTTTTAGACCGCCTTTTGTTGAAATACCTGCTCATGCCAACACTTGGCGAAGTGGAGGCTTTGCGTCAATTGGGCATTTACAGCGCAGTGTATAAATTTTCCATTATCATTACCCTTTGTGTGCAAGCCTTTCGCTATGCCACCGAGCCTTTTTATTTTAAAACTGCACAAGACAGAGCCTCAAAACAAGCCAGGGCAAAGGTTTTGCATTTATACCTCAGTTTTTTAATTTTTGTATTGCTTGCTACCACTTTATTTCTGCCCGAACTCAAACGTTTCTTTTTGGTGCAACCCGCCTACTGGGAGGGTTTGCATATTGTGCCTATGTTGCTTTTGGCGCAATTGCTTTTGGGCGTTTATTACCAACAATCGGTTTGGTATAGACTCTCTGGCAAGACTTGGCTGGGGGCATTGCTCACGAGCCTAGGCGTTTTCATTACCGTGCTGGCAAACTTTTTGCTTATTCCAAAATTGGGCTACGAAGGCGCAGCCTACGCCACGCTCACATGTTATGGCGCTTTGCTTTTGTTTTCCATTGTTTTGGAATATATTTTACAAAAAAACTTTGCATTTAGCTGGCATGCGCCCCTTTTGTTTGTGATAGCCTTGCTGGTGTACCATTTGCAAAAAACTTTTTCAGTTTTTGCCGAGCACCCTGGCGGTTTATGGATTTTGCGCTTTGCCAGTTTAGGTTTATGGACTTTGGCGTTTTGGGCACTCAACGAACAATACAAAAAACAATATGAACACCTGCACGACTAAGGAAATCGGCAATCAAGGGGAAGATACGGCTTGTGATTACTTTTTAAAACAAGGCTATACCTTGCTGGCTCGGAATTTTAGACATGGGAAAGCTGAAATAGACTTGATTTTTCAACAAGGCACTACGGTGGTTTTTGTGGAAGTCAAAAGCCGAGCCTCTCGGGTGTTTCAACAAGCCGAGCTTGCCGTGAGCAAAGACCAACAAAGACGGATTATTTATGCAGCAAATGCTTTTTTGAACAAACTAAGCCCAGCACTAGATGCTCGCTTTGATTGCTTAGGCATTACTACAGGTAATGCGCCTTTGACTGTCCATATCGCCGATGCTTTCAACGCCATGCAAGTATTTTAATATTTAGCCTTGCAAATTTGCGAGCTTTTTTTTAATATTGCAGTTCTTTTGGAACGCTTGTTAAACTATGAAAACCCGTTATTTTGACCTCATTGATCAAACTTTTAATTTTCCACAAAAGGAATTTTCCTTGGAAGGTGATGAATTGAGGTTTCATGGCATGCCTTTAATGGATCTAATCCGTGAATTTGGCACGCCCTTGCGATTCACTTATTTGCCCAAGATTTCAGAAAACATACAAAAAGCCAAAAAATGGTTCACCAGAGCCATGAAAATACACGATTACGAAGGCACCTATAATTATTGTTATTGCACCAAAAGTTCGCATTTTTCACACGTTTTGGAAGAAGCCCTCAAAAACGATATTTACCTAGAAACCTCGGCAGCTTACGATTTAGACATTATAGAGAAACTACACACAAGAGGTTCTTATAGCAGAGATAGAAAAATCATTTGCAATGGCTTTAAGACCAAGCAATATTTGGAGAAAATCATTTCTTTGTACAAATCTGGGTTTACAGAAATTTTGCCTGTTTTAGATAATTTTAAAGAATTTGACGAGCTAGCGCAGGGTATGCCCGACACGTTTAACATGGGTTTGCGCATTGCCTCTGAGGAAGAGCCAAAATTTGATTTTTACACATCTAGGCTGGGGATTGGTTATAAAGATATTTTGCCCTTTTATTTGAGCAAAATCCAGCAACAGGAGAAAGCAAAACTTAAAATGTTGCATTTTTTCATCAACACGGGCATTAAAGACACGGCTTATTATTGGAGTGAACTCGCCAAATGTTTGAATGTATATGTGCAACTCAAAAAACACTGTCCAGAACTAGACTCTTTAAATATTGGTGGTGGTTTTCCGATTAAAAACTCCTTGGAATTTGAGTATGACTACCAAGGCATGACCGAATACATCATTGAAAATATCAAAAAAGTGTGCTTGGAAAATAACGTGCCAACCCCGCATATTTTTACCGAATTTGGTTCTTTTACCGTGGGTGAAAGTGGTGGCAACATTTACAAAGTCGTTTATCAAAAGCAACAAAATGACAGGGAGCGTTGGAACATGATTGACAGTTCTTTCATCACCAGTTTGCCTGATAGCTGGGCAATCAACAGCCGTTTTGTGATGCTTCCCATTAACCGCTGGTTTGACCCTTATGAGCGTGTGATGCTCGGAGGCATTACCTGCGACAGCGATGATTTTTACAATTCCGAACAACATACCAACGCCATTTATCTGCCTCAATATCAGGGCGATAAGCCTTTGTATTTGGGGTTCTTTAATACGGGGGCTTACCAGGACAACATAGGTGGTTTTGGAGGCATACAGCATTGTTTAATTCCCAACATGAAGTTTATTATTATAGACAAAGATGCGGAAGAGGAAGACGAGTTTACTTATACTGTATTTAGTCCCGAGCAGTCTGCCGAACACATGCTCAATATTTTAGGTTATTAGTTAGCAATAGGCGCATTAAATGATAGTTTTATGAAAAAATATATTGCAATAGCAGGATTTTTCTTGCTGTTTTTCTGTTATTTTGCCTGTTCAAAACCGCATTATACCAATACTACAACCGAATATGATTTTTCTATTCTTGTTTTCTATGATGGTGTAGCAATAGCCTTGTCTGATGTGGATGATGCCTATCATCTGCCAGGGAATACCTGTGCTTTGGACAAAACCAAATTGAAAATTGTACGCAATTATGACGATGTTGTTTTAAATAATGACGACTTGATGTTTTTCTCTGCAGGTAGTTTTTACATGGACATCAATTTTGACTTTATCAAGAATAAACCCAGTAGCATTAAATCGGATTTTACCTATCTATTTAAATTTGAGAGCACGGTAATTCCAAAAGACAAACATGGCATCGCAACCGCTAAGGATTTGCAAGCCATTGGCAAAACAGCCTTAGCTAGAAAAGGCAGTTATTTGCTTTGCAACGATTTAGATTTGCAAGGTATAGATTTTATACCCATTGGGGACTCCGAAGAAAATGCTTTTTCTGGTAAATTTGACGGCAATCAAAAAACCATTTACGAGCTCCATATATCCACTACCAACGATTATGTGGGCTTATTTGGCTATGTGAAAGGCACACAAAGTGAAATAGTCAATCTAAACATAGTGTCTGCACAAGTGAGTGGCGGTAGTTATGTGGGCGCTGTTGTTGGTTTTAGCGAGAGCGTATTAACCAACATTCAAGTATCCAAGAGCAGTATTCTAGGCAAGAGCAATCTGCATCACATTGGCACGGCTCAGGGTTGTCAGAGTTGTAGCGGAACAAACAATACAATTAGCTTTATACCTTAGTTTTTATTAACTCAGAACACTTTACCTTATTTTTCTTGTGTTAAAATTGCGCAAAATTTGCTTTATGGCGGAAATTCTTTTACATTTGTAACATGAATGAGCTTAGAAATTTTAAATACTTCAACACATGCAGAAATCAAAGAAAAGTTGGGCAAGTCGCATTTTGGGCTTACTTGGCATAAAACAAGAAAATGAATCTAATAAAGAGATTTCAACAACACAAAAAACAAGCGACACTAGCCGTAAGTCAAGAGAAAAAAGACCGTATAAAAACCGTACAAACCGCAAAACAAATGCGGACGTGCCTGCATCAGCAGGAGAAAAAAAACGAAGACCAAAAACCAAGCCTCACATAGACAAAATAGGTGAAATTACACCAAAACAACCTGCATCAGACAATAAATGGCAGGGCATTATTATGTTTACACGCTCTGGTTCGGCTTACGTAACCATTGAAGGGCAAAGCAAAGACATGTATATTCCAGCTGGACGAGCCTTGAAAGCCTTGCCAGGGGATTTAGTTAAAGTAAAATGCTCTTCTGCGGACGGCAGACGTGGGCAAGTTATTAAAGTGCTTGAACGTGCTGACACAAACTGGGTGTGTACCCTTGTGCTTACAGAACGCTCTGCTTTTGCCAAAGCTGGTGATGCACGCATGCCTTATGATATTTACATTTCAGGCAGAGAAGTGCAAGATGCGGAAAACGGCGATAAAGTGATTGTAAAAATTACGCATTTTGAGCCCAAAGACAAAAGCCCAGCTGGGCAAATTGTCAAAGTGTTGGGCAAAGCAGGCGAAAACGATACGGAAATGCACGCTATTTTGGAACAATTTGGCTTGCCTTATGATTTTCCAGAGGCTGTTGAAAAAGAAGCCAGTTGTTTTGCCGAAGGCGTAGCCCAAAAAGAACTTGAAAAACGCAGGGATTTTAGAAAAACACTCACCCTTACCATAGACCCCATAGATGCCAAAGATTTTGACGATGCTTTGTCTATTGAAAAATTAGAAAATGGCAATTGGGAAATTGGTGTGCATATTGCGGACGTTTCGCACTATGTAAAGCCAGGCACAGAACTAGACAAAGAGGCTTATAAACGAGGAAACTCTGTTTATTTGTCGGATAGAGTGGTGCCTATGCTCCCAGAGCGTTTGTCCAACGAACTTTGTTCTTTGCGCCCAAACGAGGAAAAATATTGTTTTTCTGCCATTTTTGAATTGGACGAAACAGGAAAAGTACATAAACACTGGTATGGCAAAGGCGTAATGTATTCCCAACAAAGGTTTACCTACGAAGAAGCCCAAGATATTATAGAAGGCAAAGACACCTCGCATAAACTTGTGCCTTTTGTGTTGCAACTGCACAACATAGCGAGTGCCATGCGCAAAAAACGCTTGTCGGAGGGTGCCTTGGAAGTGAGTAGCAAAGAAGTGCGCTTTCAACTTGATGAAACAGGTTTTCCTGTGTCGGTGTATCAAAAAATAGGCAAGGAAGCGAATTTTTTGGTGGAGGAATTTATGCTTTTAGCCAATAAATATGTGGCAAGGGTTTTGGGTGGCGCAGAAAATAAAAATGTGAACCTACCTTTGGTGTATCGTGTACACGATAATCCAGATATGCAAAGATTGCAGGAGTTGCAGCGTTTTGTAAAGAAATTGGGCTTTGAATTGACCTTGCGTGAAGAAACCCTGAGAAAAGAGCTCAATGATTTGTTGCATAAAACCAAAAACACCCCGCACGAGCATGTCATTAGCCAAATGGTGGTACGCAGTATGGCAAAAGCGGTGTACAGCACCGATAATATTGGGCACTATGGGCTGAATTTTCCACATTATGCGCATTTTACAAGCCCTATTCGGCGTTATGCAGATTTGCTGGTGCACCGAGCTTTGGAAAAATATTTAGACAAGCAAAACCCTCTGAATAAAGAGAGCCTAGAAGCTATGGCAAAACACATTTCTGCCACTGAGCGCAAAGCTGTGGAAGCGGAAAGAGAGTCTGCCAAATACATGCAAGTAAAATTCTTGGAAAGTCACATTGGAGAGGAATTTTATGGCGTGGTTACAGGAATCACGGAATGGGGCATTTACGTAGAGTTAGAAGAACTTTTTTGTGAGGGCATGATTTCTTTGCGTGGTTTACAGGCAGAGAATTTTCAACTCAATGAAAAAGAACTGTGCCTAGAATCTATGTTGGGCGAAAAGATTACTTATGGAGACCGCCTCAAAGTAAGGGTGATTTCGGTGGACACACAAAGAAGAACCATTGATTTTAAACGCATCGCATAAAATATAAGCCCCATGAAACAAAGCATTTTGATTTTTGGTTTTTTACTACACTTGGTTTTTGCGCAAAAACCTGTTTATGTTTCTTTAAGCGGTTTAGTTTTGGATAGCGCAAGCCAAAAACCACTGCCTTACATCAACGTGTATAACGTGCGTTTGGGAAGTATGACCAGCACGGACGGCAAAGGCGTTTTTTCTATTGTTGCCAAAGAAAATGATACCACTAAACTGCTATTTTCCAGTGTGCATTACAAAAATAAACAAGTGCAGGTTTTAAATGTAAACGAACCCTTACAAGTTTATTTGGCAGAGGAAAACAGAGAATTAGACGAAATTGCCTTTGAGCAATTGGATAGAAATACACTGATTTTTCAACTCATCAATACGCCTAGCTTTACAGACAGAGGCATTGCAAATTATGTAGATGTGCAAAAAAGAGATTATCCCGCCAAAGGCAGTGCCTTGCAAGCCATTTTTAACCCATTTAGCTTTTTTTATAGCATAGGCAGTAAAAAAGCACAGGCTGCCAGAAGCATAGAACGCTCTAGGCGCATACTCAACCAAGATAAAACCGAAAACGGCATGAGTTTGCCTGCCCAACGCTATGGGGAAAGTATTATTGTGGGCAAATTAGGCAAAGATACCCTTGCCGAGCCTATGCGGGACAACAAAGATTCTCTGCAAAGCATTAAAAAATCTTGGAAAGAAAGCCAAACAGAAACACAAAAAAAATAAAAAGCCTTGCATAAAAGGCTTTTTTTGTTGAACTTAGCTATTTGAAAAGCTGGTCTAAGTAATAAAACGTTAATCAAATGTAAAATTATTTGCATTTTTTTGGCTATTTTATTTACCTTTACACCTTGAAAATAACACAGTATGAAAAAAATGAAAGGCTATCTACTAGGTTTATTGTTTATTTTGGGCATGCAGTCTGTGTTTGCGCAGAATAGCTACAATTTGAGTTTTAGAAATAAAACAACTAAATTGGGGCAGACGGGCTATTGCGGCACGCTATTGCAGGTTCAGTCTAACTTGCTTATGATAAATAATGCAGGTGGCAATGGACGTGTAGAAGTTAGAGAAAATAATGCTTTTGGTACCTTACTAGGCGCAATTACTTTTACAAAATCGCAATGGTATAGCGGTTGGAGTGAAATGTATTTGGACATTAACCTTGCTGGTTTGATTAAGGAAGAAGGCATTTATAATATAAAAATTTTGATGGATGCTGAAATCAATAATATTCCAATTGTTATTGCGAGCAAAACATATAGCGAAGATATACTTTTTGAAATAGATAGAATGAGCGCAGGTTCTTTGTACTTTAAAGCAGGCTTTACCCCACAAGATGAATTTAAGCTCAAATCTTATCCAATAGTAACAGGTATGGAGTTTTGGGCAAGTTATCAAAACCCAACTTCTACAGGTAATTGGGCAAATAGCTTACCAAATTACTCACAGGTTACCATCGATTGGAAAGCAGGAATGCCACTGACAGAAATCAAAAATTTAGACTACGACGCATTGGCATCTAAATACAAAGTCTCTGGACTTACGCATGCGTACCCTGCTGTAAAAGCAAGGTATCAACTGGGAGCCACCTTAAATTCTTTGTGCTTTAAAGACTATGATGTATTTATTAACCCCATTAACCCGCCTGCTTTTGTAACGATTATTGATGATTTGCCTAATTTAACCTTAAATGCGTACCATGCTGTAAGTACTGGAAACGCTACTACTGTGCCAAATCCTGTGCTTTGTGGCACTAAACTAGATTTAGAATTTAAAAACAATACGCCAAGGGATTATATTTTTAGAGACGATAAAATAGGCATAAAAATAGGAGAATTTGAAAACTGGACAATAGAAAAATTAAATGCGTCTGGAAATCCGACGGGGACAACAATAACTTTACAAGGAAATAACAACAATTATACCACATCAACTGGAATTGGCGCACGCAGAAGAGCTACCTTTAACAAAGGTGCTGGAACATATAGAATTACTTTGCATTACGGAACACTTTTAGAGTCTAAAAAGACTACTTTATATGTTTTGGTCTTAGATGCGAGTATAAATCCAACTGTAAGTTATAGTGCCAATTTTGTGCCTACGGGTAGCTTATCGGCTGGTGCGCTTTGCTTGAATGGAGACATAGACATTCAAGGTACTTTTCCCGCTGTGTTTAACCTGCCAGCTCCTGCAACAGGTACGTATCCTTTCTCACACACTTGGGAGTTGAAAGAAGTAGGTGGAGCCACCACGCAAAAAGACAATTCATCGTTGTCTTATAAATTAAATAATTTATTTGGCAACCTCACACAGGGCAAAACCTATAATTTAAAATTGATTATCAGCATCAACAAAGCTATGGGGGCAGCAGATGCAGGTTGTTTTTTTGATTCCAATATTGGGGAAATTGTGCTACCCATAGCCGATTTTAAAACCGATTGGGACTGTGAAATTTTAGGCACCCCAAAAACAAGGGCTTTGACTGCCACAGAAACCACTCCCCCAAGCTATGTTTACACCTGGCGTTTAGACAATGGAGGGTACGGAGCACGCCCAAACAAACTACCCGTAACCATTGGGAATCACGCTTTAGACCTCAAAGCCGAAGCGACTTCTAAAACAGCCTTAGTGTGTTCTTTTATCAAAAAAAATGCCCTTACGGTACAAGATAACCCAAAATTAACTTTTGCCAATGCGCCCAGCGTGTGCGACGGCACAGATGCCTCGCTAACAGTCAATAACTGCGCAAATTGTGAAAATATAAATCAATACACCTGGGTAAGAGATAAACCAGCAAGCACAGCCACTACTACGACCAACCAATACACTTTTCTTGCTAGCACCAACAACATGGCAAATGTGGGTGCAAGTTATAACGTAAGCGTTTCGGGCACGTATATGAACGGCAAATGTAGTTTTGATTTGCTAAATCCAAATTTGCCAAACCCCGAAACAATTGCAGTAGGATTAAAACCAAGACCTGTTATGGATTTTAGTTTTGACGATGTGTGTAAATTTGTAGGCGATGAAGTGGAATACAAAGTAACCAGCAACACCAATGAACCTTCCAAGCAATACGATTGGCTTTTTGACAATAATCCCAGCTGGAACCCTGCGGATATGGTGGTGGTATCTAATGCACCTGTGCCAAATAATACGGTGAAATATGCTTTTAAACTCATCAATTCCAGCAGCCGTAAGGTAACCTTGCGTGCAACAGGTGTGAACGGTTGTCAAAGCAGTATAGATAAGCAAATTTTGATGCAAGAGATTTTGCGCCCCAATATCTTTATGACTTCTAGCGCGCCCATTGATGGGTTTTGCTCAGGGCAAACCGTTGCTTTTGAAACCAAAAACTTGACAGGCACAGGCAATACGCATGAATTTTGGCTTGTAAACCCTATCACAACACAGCAACAAATGCTGGCACAACAAAACTCCGCCGTTTTCAATTATACCACGGCAAACCCAACAAATGAACTACAAGTATTGTCTTTTTATGATATTGTGAGTAACAGCAAAGGTTGTACGTTTAAATCAGATATTACCACCATTGTGGTTAATCCCGAACCCAAAGTCAATTTAATCAATCAAGTAGGTTGCCATGCCTATGAATATGTTTTAAATAAATTTAACAGTTCTTTGGAGCCACAAGTAAGTTATACCTGGACTTATGGCACGGTAGCGGGCAATTACAACCAAAATATCACCACAACGGACAAACATATTTTTGAGAATACAGGCAATGCGCCCAAAGATTATTTTGTGCGTGTACAAAGTACTTTAAAAGGTTGTACCGCTACAAACACCGCAAAAATCACGGTTAATCCAAAACCCAAAGCTGGATTTAATCTAAATCCAGGAACTACCGTACAACCTGGTGTGGCGCTTACCGCAACAAGCAATGCGCTCAGCAATGCGCCTTTGGCACTTGTTCCGAGTACGCAAATTTCTTGGCTCTTGGATAACGTATCCACTGGCAATGGCAATACTTGGGCACAAACTTTTGCCAACGACCCCAGTGGTTTGGGCAATCATAAATTAACCCAAAAAGTAGTCAATCAATATGGTTGTACCCATGAATTTGCGCAAGATTTTTTGGTATCTAACAATACGCCTATCGTTGCTTTTACACCAAGTGTTTTGGAGGGTTGTGGCGATTTGGAAGTAACTTTTAGCAACCAAACCCAAAATGCCACGCTCTATGAATGGAACTTTGGCGATGGCTCTAAGCAAACCGCACTGGATTTGAGCAGTGTCAAACATATTTTTGTCAATAATACATTAAATGATGTGGTTTATACGGTAACCTTGACCGCTCGCAATGAAAATGGTATTCAAGCTACTAAACCTATCAATATTAAAGTTTTTGGCAAGCCAAAAGCTGGGTTTAATGTAGTGAATGCAAGCACTTTGCGATTAGACGATGCCAACGCCAACAGTTCCAAAGTGGATATTGACAATACGGCGGATTTAACGGCAAATATTGTGTTTAATTTTGGCGATGGCACAGTGTTTTCAGGAGCCAACGGTGCAAATTATCCTAAAATTTACTACGATTATAGCAGAAACCTCAAAGACATAGAGATATTACAAACCGTAACCAATATTCAAACTTGTCAAGCCGAGGCAAGACAGAAAATTTGGGTGAAAGACTATTTGCCCGTGGCTAAGTTTTTGCCTGTCAATAAAGAAATTTGCAATGGCGCAGAGGCTATTTTTAAAGACTTGTTTGAACACGTGGAAACCAACACTTGGGATTTTGGCGATGGTTCGGTAAAGCCAAGTTATGCGGCTGGACAAGACATTGCGCATAGATATACTTTTTTAAATTTGACTGCACCCAAAGAAATTACCGTAAAAGTGGAATCTGTGCGCATCAATCCCGATGAATCGCCTAACCACAAAAAAATAGCCAATTGGTCGGAAAAATTTATTGTCAATCCAAATCCAAATGCAACCTTTGCATTCAAAAAAACGACCATTTACCTCGCCACACAAGCAGGTAAAAGTGACTACGCCGAAATCAACATACAAAATTTAAAAGATGTAGTGGAGGTAATTATTGACTTTGGAGACGGGAAACCAGCGCAAACTTATACAGGTGCACAAATTAAAAATCCTTTTACGTATATGTATGCCGAAAGTGGTCAAGAAAGTAAAGAATACATAGTCAAAGTAAGCCTAAAAGACGGCAAAAGCTGTGTGAATGAAACCACACAAAATATTACGGTATTTGATCCACCTCGTGTGCCTGTGGCTTCTTTTAATTTTCCAAGCAATTTAGAAAAATGTATTCCTGTGGCTATTGCTGTGCAAAACAATACCCTGTATGGCAAAACATATAACTGGCAAATAGAGATGTTGGCGCGTGAAGTGGGTGAAATAAACAAACCCCTAACTGAAAGTTTCAGTACAACGGAAGCTAGTCCAGCCATTGTTTTATCGGAAGCAGGCAAATATAGAATTACCTTGACAGCTTTCAATGCACTGGGGGAAAGTCATAAAATTTCTAGGGAAATAGAGGTTTATCCTCGGGCGGTGTCGTATTTCTTGCCCCGTGATGCTTATCCACGCATTGTGGAGCCTGTGGAATTTATCAATTTATCGCAAAATACCGATGAACTCCGAGATGGCAAATTTATTTGGAATTTTGGCGATGGCTCTAAATGGGACGAGACGGATTACAAACAAATGAATATCAAACACCGCTACAAAGAGGCAAATACGTATAATATTACCTTGCAGGCGCAAAACAAATACGCTTGCAACAGCGTGTATCAAATGAGCTTGAAAGTAGGTCGTCCAAGTACGTCCACGGATAAAACATTTTTGTATCCAAATGTGTTCCGCCCAAGCCACCCAGAGGGTAAAATTAGCCTTGGCGAGGATAATGCCAAAGACAATACGGTGTTTATGCCGTTTAGCACGGTATTGCCCGAAGAAATTAGTTCATACAGCCTGAAAATTTACGACAAAAAAGGTGAATTGATATTTATTTCCAACCAAGTTTATACAGGCTGGGACGGTACCTACAAAGGAAAACTTTTAACGCAAGATGTGTATGTTTGGGCTGTGGAGGCGGTACTAACCAACAACGCCAAAATCCAACAAGCAGGTGATGTATTGCTTTTAAGATAAATGTGAATAATATAATCAAAACCGCCTCTAGGGGCGGTTTTTTGTGTGTGTCCGTGTAGATTATTTATTTTCAATAATTTTTATCTCCTCCTCCGTCAAATCGTAAAGTTGATACACCAATTGGTCTATTTGGGTTTCTTTATTCTTTCTCATTATCTAGCCCATATAATTTCACAAACTCATCATATTCCTGCTGAAATGTTTTCTTTGTGTGATGTTGTTGTTGGTTTTTTATGTATTGAAAAACCTTATCAACAACAGATTCGGAAACGGAATATGCAGCATAACCCGTTTGCCACGCAAATTTTTCAGCAATCAGATTGTTTTGATTCATAAAATGTGAACTACTGCCTTTGATTTGTTTGATAACCTCAGCAATTGATTTTTGCGAACTTAGCAAAAACAGACAATGGATATGGTCAGGCATCCCGTTGATGATTCTAACTGGACAACCTTGCTCTCGCAATTGCTCAGCAATAAATTGGTGGAATTTTATTTCAACCATTGGGTGAATCAACGGCAATCTATCTTTGGTAGCCCAAATGGCATGTATCCATATTTTGTTGAACGAATGAGGCATATTCAATTTTTTAATTCTTAATTTACAACCCATGGTTTTATAGCCCAGGGTTTAAACCCTGAGCTATGATTGATATTTTTGGCGATAATAATGGATTTACACATGCTACTCCATATAGCCCAGGGTTTAAACCCTGGGCTATGATTGATATTTTTGGCGATAATAATGGATTTATACATGCTACTCCATATAGCCCAGGGTTTAAACCCTGAGCTATGATTGATATTTTTGGCGATAATAATGGATTTACACATGCTACTCCAT